>JAKAJW010000453.1 GCA_021813645.1 Pseudomonadota bacterium
TCGATCGACAGCGAAGCCTCGGCGCGCGCCAGCGCCTCGGCCGAAGCCTGAGCCGCCGCGCGGCCGAAAGCGGCCGGGTTGATCCGGGACAGGTCGGCCAGGGCCTTCTGCAGCCGCATCTGCACCTCGACCAGCGCGGCACCGTCACGGGCGATGGGGCGGAAGACGTCCTCGAAGAGGTCCTGCATGCGGATTTCGGGCACCCAGATATGCGGGTGGCGCAGCACCAGTTCCCGCCGGCTGCCCGAGGGCGCGAGCAGCCGCACGGCGCGGCCGATGACGTCGATGGCGGTGCCGGGATCGTTGACGGCGGGCGACAGCGCGCGCGAGGCGACCTCGGCCAGAACCTGCAGGCCGAAGCGGGGGTCCTGGTCGAACTCACGCACCGGGCCGATCGAGAAGGCGCGGGCGAAATCGGCCGGGTCCGCGGCCGCGAGGGCGGCACGCTCGCCGGCGAGATGGCAGAGCGGCGTTGCCGGGCCGACGAAGGCACCCGGCAGGGCCGCCACCAGGGCGCGGAGCCCGGCAGCCTCCGCCGCGGCGTCGAGCGCGCCGGCGTCGAGGTGCTGCACATAGCCGACCCGATCCGAGGTAACCGCGCGCGCGCCGGTCTCGGGCGCGGTGCGCAGCGGATGGCCCCCGAGATAGGGCGCCTCCATCCGGGCGCGCAGCGCGCCGCTGGCGGCGCGTTCCATCCGCGCCAGCACGTCGCGCATCCGGCCGAAGTTCGCCAGATGGGCGATCCAGCGCAGCATGGTCAGCACGATGACGGCGACAACCACCAGCGAGGCCACGAACAGAACCAGCCGGCCGCCCGCGCCATAGATACCCGCTTTCAGCGCGATGATGCCGACCAAGCTGAACAGGAACGCGCCCAGAAAGGTGGCGAGCACGTTCTGAGTGGTGCCATCCTGCATGAGCAGTTGGACCGCGCGCGGCGTTGCGGTCTGGGCCGCCCCCGACAGGGCCGAGACCATGATGCCGAGCGCGAAGGTCGTCACCGCCAGCATCGAGGAGGCGAGCACGGTCAGAATCGGCTCCACCGCGTCGGCGCCGAAGCCCTCGCCCATCGTATGGGGAAGCAGCGCCTGCACCGCGGCGGCGACCAGCGCGGTGATCACGCCGAGCAAGGCGAACAGCGAGGCCCTGACCCAGAGCTTCCGGGAGAAAGCGATCAGTCGCCATTTCCAGACAGAGAACATCGCGCCTCTTTCGCTTCTGCCGCCCGTCGCGCTACAATAAACCCATGTTCACCATAGAGCACGACTTCGACGCGACCGTCATTACCCTCGTCGACGAGGGAGGCCCGCCGTTGCAGGAGGACGTCATCGTCCAGGCCTTCGAGGATTGCGTGACGCTGGAGCAGTTCGACCCGCGCCGTGAAGAGGTGGTGCGGATCACCTTCTCGATGGCCCAGCTGCGCGATCTGCGCGCCGCGCTGAACCTGCCGGAAGGCGTCTACCGGCTGCGCCCGGCGCCCTAATCCGGCGCCCCGGCGCTTCGCCGGCCCGGCGCGGCTTGACTTCCAGGCGCGCGCGCGCTTTCTCGGCGCGGATCAATTCTGCCCGAAGGGACCGCCATGAACGCCTATCGCAGCCACACCTGTGCAGAGCTGAACTCTGCCCATGTCGGCCAGACCGTCCGCCTGTCCGGCTGGGTCCACCGGGTGCGCGACCATGGCGGCATCCTGTTCATCGACCTGCGCGACCATTACGGCATCACCCAGGTGCTGGCCGATCCCGACAGCCCGGCTTTCGCCGCCGTCGAGAAGGTGCGCGCCGAATGGGTGATCCGCATCGAGGGCGAGGTGAAGGCGCGTGACGCCGCGCTGGTGAACCCGAAACTGTCCACCGGCGAGATCGAGGTCTATGTCCGCTCGGTCGACGTGCTGGGGCCGGCCGAGGATCTGCCGCTGCCGGTGTTCGGTGAGACCGACTATCCCGAGGAGACGCGGCTGACCTACCGCTTCCTCGACCTGCGCCGCGAAGGCCTGCACCGCAAGATGATGCTGCGCTCCAACGTGGTGCGCTACCTGCGCGAGCGGATGTGGAAGGCGGGCTTCAACGAGTTTCAGACCCCGATCATCACGGCATCGAGCCCCGAGGGCGCACGCGACTTCCTGGTGCCCTCGCGACTGCATCCGGGAAAGTTCTATGCGCTGCCGCAGGCGCCGCAGCAGTTCAAGCAGCTGATCATGGTGGCGGGCTTCGACCGCTACTTCCAGATCGCGCCCTGCTTCCGCGACGAAGACCCGCGCGCCGACCGCTCGCCCACCGATTTCTACCAGCTCGACATCGAGATGAGCTTCGTCGAGCAGGAAGATGTCTTCGCCGCCGTCCAGCCAGTGATCCAGGATCTGTTCGAGCAATTCGGCGAGGGCAAGACGGTCTATGCCGACTGGCCGCGGATC
Source organism: Pseudomonadota bacterium (assembly GCA_021813645.1). GTDB lineage: Bacteria > Pseudomonadota > Alphaproteobacteria > Rhodobacterales > Rhodobacteraceae > Solirhodobacter. The sequence goes on from JAKAJW010000453.1 coordinate 2,411, forward strand.
GCCTATCGCGACGCCCTGCTGTGGTACGGCTCGGACAAGCCAGACCTGCGCAACCCGATCAAGATGCAGGTCGTCAGCGAGCATTTCCGCGGCTCGGGCTTCGGACTCTTCGCCAAGATCGTGGAGCAGGAGGGCAGCGAGATCCGCGCCATCCCGGCGCCAACCGGCGGAAGCCGCGCCTTCTGCGACCGGATGAACGCCTACGCCCAAAGCCAGGGCCTGCCCGGGATGGGCTATATCTTCTGGCGCGAGGAAGGCGGCGTGATCGAAGGCGCCGGCCCGATCGCCAAGAACATCGGGCCGGAGCGCACCGAGGCGATCCGCCAGCAGCTTGGGCTGAAGGCTGGCGACGCGGCTTTCTTCCTGGCCGGCAAGCCGGAGACCTTCGAAGCGGTGGCCGGCAAGGCGCGCAACGAGATCGGCCGCGAGCTGAAGCTGACCGAAGAGAACTGCTTCCGCTTCGCCTGGATCGTCGACTTCCCGATGTACGAGAAGACCGACGAGGGCGGGATCGACTTCAGCCACAACCCGTTCTCGATGCCGCAGGGCGGGATGGAGGCGCTGATGGGCGATCCGTTCAAGGTGCTGGCGAACCAGT
>JAKAJW010000427.1 GCA_021813645.1 Pseudomonadota bacterium
TGCGCCTGAAACGCCCAGCGAACCTTGTTCACCGCCGCCGTCGAAGTGATGCCGGCCGGCTTGTCCACCACCAGCCAGCCCGAGACCTCCCGGCCCTTGCGTCTGCGTCCCATGCTCAACCCCGGCGTTGCGAAGCCCGCCTGCTAGCGCGCGGGCCTGCGGGCGTCAACCGGCCCGTGCGGCCCGCCCGGTTCAGTCGGCCCCGTCGACCACCGTGCCGAGGATCGGCCCCATCGGCAGGCCGAAATCCTCGCGCCGCAGCCCCGGCGCGTCGAGCTTCGAGATCGCGCCGTCGAGGAACAGCGCGTCGGGCAGGCCCAGGCCGTCGCGAAACAGCCGGGCGAAGGCGTAGAAACTGACCGGCGCATCGGAAATCGCGAAGACCGCGCTTTGCCCGTCGGCCGACACCCCGACCCCGTTGCGCAGATAGAACGAGGTCGAATTCGCCACGAAGCGCGGATGCAGCTTGGCGTCGATCACCAGCATCGGTCCGGATTGGGTGGCATAGCGGCAGTCGGGCGGGGCGGCGGCGAAGGCGCGGCTCTCGACGATGCGGTAACGATCCGGCCCGATGCAGAAGACGCCGTTCGGCCGCATGCCGAAATTGCCGGGTCCCGCCGCGGTGACGATCGGCGCCACGGTCTGGCCCGCGATGATCGTCAAGCCGAGCGGGCGTAGGTCTGGGGCATACATGCCGGCGTTCATCGCAAAGCCGAGATGCTTGCCCTCCTTGGCGAGCAGATCGGCGAGCCGGCCGAACGTGCCGATTGGCAAACCGTCCGGCGCCCTGGCCCAAAGCCGCAGATCGTCCCGGCCGAACTGCGCAGTGCAGATCGTATAGGGCGTGCCCTCGAAGCGCAGGTCGTGGCAAGGCTTGGCCGCGGTCTCGGCCTGGGCGACCCGGGGCAGGGCAGCCAGCGCCAGCGCGGCGAGGCGCAGGAGCCTAGTCATCCGCCGCGTCGTCATCCTCGTCGCGATGGGCGATGTCGCGCTGCACGTTGGCGTCGGAAAACAGCCGCCGGGTCTCGTCCAGCCGATCAAAGGTGGCGTCGAGTTCGAACCGCAGCTCTGGCGCGAATTTCAGTCCGGTGGCGCGGCCGACATGGTGGCGCAGCTCACCGCGGTGACGGCGCAGCAGCGCCAGCGCCTCCTCCTGCTGCTGGCCGCCAAGCGGCATGACATAGACGGTGGCATGGCGCAGATCGGGCGAGGTGGTCACTTCGCCCACGGTCAGCGGGATGCGGTTCAGGTCGGGGTCGTGGATCTCGCCGCGGTTCAGCACTTCGGAAAGCGTGCGGCGGATCAATTCGCCGACCCGCAGCTGACGCTGCGAAGGGCCGGAACCGGTGGGGAAGCGATGCTGTGCCATTTCGGTGAGATAGGCGATGCCGGCCCGTCCCGCAACCGGGGCTTTGCGCCCGGCCGCGCAAGCGGCTAAGCAGGGCCGAAGCGAAGAGGAGGCGAAGATGGCTGCGGGACCGGGGATCGTCGTCACGGGCGCGTCAGGGCGGATGGGCCAGATGCTGGTGCGCACCGTCGGGGCCAGTGACAAGGCGCATCTGGCCGGCTGCGTGGAGCGGCCGGGCCACGCCTGGATCGGCCAGGACATCGGCGTGGCGATGGGCGGGCCCGCGCTCGGCGTGAAGGTGACCGACGATCCGCTCGAGGCCTTCGCCAAGGCGCAGGCGGTGCTCGATTTCACCGCGCCGGAGGCCACGCTGGGCTTCGCGCAGCTCGCCGCCCAGGCCCGCGCGGTGCATGTCATCGGCACCACCGGCTTTTCCGAAGACCAGCTTGCCGCGCTGGAGCCGGCCGCCCGCCACGCGGTGATCGTCCGCGCCGGCAACATGAGCCTCGGCGTGAACCTGCTGGTCCAACTCACCCGCAAGGTCGCCCAGGCGCTCGACGCCGATTTCGACATCGAGATCGTCGAGATGCATCACCGGATGAAGGTCGACGCGCCCTCCGGCACCGCGCTGATGCTGGGCGAGGCTGCCGCCGCCGGGCGAGGCGTGACGCTGGCCGAGGTCGCCGACCGCGGCCGCGACGGGGTGACCGGCGCCCGCCAGCGCGGCCATATCGGCTTCGCCGCCCTGCGCGGCGGCGACGTGGTGGGCGAACATGACGTGATCTTCGCCGCGGCGGGCGAGCGGGTCGTCCTGCGCCATGTCGCCACCGACCGGGCGATCTTCGCCCGCGGCGCGCTGAAGGCGGCGCTCTGGGGCCAGGACAAGAAGCCGGGCCAGTATGACATGATGGACGTGCTGGGGCTTTGACGGAGGGCGGCGGGGATCGCGCTCGCCGGGTTTTCGGCCCGATCCGGTGCCGCCCGGCCGGGCGCCTTGCCGAAGCGTCCGCCACGTTCTAGGTCATCTCGCGAAGACGGCGCATGCCCGGAGGAATGCCGATGACCGACGACCTGCTGGAGCCCGCCGAGATCGCCCGGGCGGCCGAACTCATCGCGCCGCATATCCGGCACACGCCCTGGCTCGACCTCGAGGTTGCCGGCCTCGACCGCCCGCTGGCCCTGAAGCTGGAGCTCTTGCAGCACACCGGCTCGTTCAAGGTGCGCGGCGCCTTCGCCAGCCTGCTCAGCCGGCAGATCGCCCCGGCCGGGGTGGTCGCCGCCTCGGGCGGCAATCACGGCGTGGCGGTGGCCTATGCGGCGCAGCGGCTCGGCGTTCCGGCCACGATCTTCGTGCCCGAGGTGGCCTCGCCCGCCAAGCTCGAACGGATCCGCGGCTACGGCGCCCAGTTGGTGGTGGGCGGGGCGCACTACGCCGATGCGCTGGCCGCCAGCCAGGCCTATGCCGCCGAAACCGGAGCGAGCGAAATCCATGCCTTCGACCAGCGCGAGACGCTGCTCGGCCAGGGCACCCTGGGCCGCGAGATCGCGCTGGACCGGCCTGAGATCGACACGCTCCTGGTCGCGGTCGGCGGCGGCGGGCTGATCGGCGGCATCGCCGCCTGGTTCCGCGGCC
>JAKAJW010000093.1 GCA_021813645.1 Pseudomonadota bacterium
TTCCGATCTCGGCTGCGCGGGCCGCGCGCGGGCCTGGCTGCGGCGCTCTGCGCCGTTTTGCTGGTTCCGCCGCCGGCCGCCCGCGCCGCGCCCGGCGATGCCTTCGCGCTGCAGGCCACCCATGCGGTGGTGCTCGCCCATGTGCTGACCGGCGACGCCCGGGTCGACCAGATCGCTCAGGAGGGGCTGACCGGGCTTTCCGCGGTGCTGAGCGCGCGCACCTCGGTGGAACCCGACCCGCCGATGGCGGTGAATCTGGAGACCGACGATCTGTCGGTCTTCCCCTTCCTCTACTGGCCGATCACCGCCGATGCGCCGCTGCCCTCGGCCAAGGCCTATGCCAAGCTGAACGACTTCCTGCGCACCGGCGGCATGATCCTGTTCGACACCCGCGACGGCGACATTTCGGGCTACGGCACCACCACGCCGGCCGGCCAGCGGCTGCAGCAGATCGCCGCCGGCATGAACATCCCGCCGCTGGAGCCGGTGCCCTCGGACCATGTGTTGACGCGCAGCTTCTACCTGCTGCAGAGCTTCCCCGGCCGCTACGACGGCGCGCCGGTCTGGGTGCAGGCCGCGCCGCCCGATGCGGCGAAGGCGGCCGGCATGCCGTTTCGCGACCTCAACGACGGCGTCTCGCCGGTGGTGATCGGCGGCAACGACTGGGCGGCGGCCTGGGCGGTGGATCAGAACGGCAATTTCCTGTTCCCGGTCGGTCGCGGCGCCACCGGCGAGCGCCAGCGCGAGCTGGCCTTCCGCTTCGGCGTCAACCTGATCATGTATGTGCTGACCGGCAACTATAAGTCCGACCAGGTGCATGTGCCGGCGCTGCTGCAGAGGCTTGGGCAATGACCATCGCCGGCATCGTCTTCGACCCGCTGGTGCCTTGGCACCTGATCTGGTTCGTGGCTGCGCTGGCGGCGCTGGCGGTCGCGGTGGCGCTGTGGCGCGGGCTGTCGGGCTGGTGGCTGCGCGGGCTCGCCGCGCTGGCGGTGCTGGCGGCGCTGGCCAACCCGGCACTGCAGAACGAGGTGCGCCGGCCGCTGTCGAACATCGTGCTGATGGTGGTCGACCGTTCGGCGAGCCAGCACCTGTCCGACCGGGCGGCGCAGACCGATGCGGCGGCCAAGGCGGTCGAGGCGGAGGTGCGGGCGCTGCCCAATACCGAATTGCGCAAGATCACCGTGGGCGACGCGCCGGGCGACGGCGGCACGCTGCTGATGGGCGCTCTGTCCGAGGCGCTGGCCGAAGAGCCGCGCGCCCGGGTCGCCGGGGCCATCCTGATCACCGACGGCCAGGTGCATGACATGGCCCGCGCGCCCGACATGCCGGCGCCGGTGAACGTTCTGCTGACCGGCCATGCCAGCGACTGGGACCGCCGGCTGATCGTCGAGGCGGCGCCGGCCTTCGCCATCATGGGCGAGCCGGTGAAGCTGCGGCTGAAGGTGGACGACGAGGGCAAGGTGCCCGCCACCGCCGGCAAGACCGCCAAGCTCGACATCTCGATCGACGGCGAGCCGGCGCAGACCTACACGGTGCCGGTCGGCCGCGATCTGGACCTGCCGGTGACGCTGCCGCACGGCGGGCTGAACGTGCTGCAGTTCCAGACCCCGGCCCTGCCGGGCGAACTGACCGACCGCAACAACGCCGCGGTGGTGCAGATCAACGGCGTGCGCGACCGGCTGCGGGTGCTGCTGGTCTCCGGCGAGCCCTATCAGGGCGAACGGGTCTGGCGGAACCTGCTGAAGTCCGACCCTTCGGTCGATCTGGTGCATTTCACCATTCTGCGGCCGCCGGAAAAGGAGGACGCGGTGCCGGTGAACGAACTGGCGCTGATCGCCTTTCCGACCCATGAGCTGTTCGTGGAGAAGATCAAGAGCTTCGACCTGATCATCTTCGACCGCTACCGCCGGCGCGGCATCCTGCCCTCGGAATACCTCGCCAATGTGCGCAACTACGTGGAACACGGCGGCGCCGTGCTGGTCGAGGCCGGGCCAGAGTTCGGTTCCGCCGAAAGCCTCTATCGTTCGCCGCTGGCCGATGTGCTGCCAGTCGATCCGACCAGCCGGGTGATCGAGCAGGGTTTCCTGCCGGAGATCACCCCGCTCGGCCAGCGTCACCCGGTCACCGAGGGGCTGCAGAACTTCGGCCGCTGGCAGGAGAAGAACGGCAAACCCGGCTGGGGCCGCTGGTTTCGCCAGATCGAGATGACGGCGAAGCCCGGCGCCGAGGTGCTGATGTCGGGGGTGAACAACGACCCGCTTCTGGTGCTGGCGCATGAGGGCGAGGGCCGGGTCGCCGTGCTCGCCTCCGATCAGGCCTTGCTCTGGAGCCGCGATTTCGAGGGCGGCGGGCCTCAGCTCGAGCTGCTGCGGCGGCTCGCGCATTGGATGATGAAGGAACCGTCGCTGGAGGAGGAGGCGCTGCATGCCTCGGCGGTCGGCCAGGATCTGACGATCACCCGTCGGTCGCTGACCGAGGCCAAGCGCGAGGTCACCGTCACCGGGCCGGACGGCAAATCGGTGACGCTGCCGATGACCGAGACCGCGCCCGGCAGTTGGACGGCGACCTGGCACGCGCCGGCGATGGGGGTCTACAAGCTCGCGCAGGGCGATCTGAAGGCGGTGGTGGGCGTCGGCCCGGCCTCGCCGAAGGAGTTCGAGGAAACCATCGCCAGCGGGGCCAAGCTGGCGCCGCTGGTCGACGCCCATCGCGGCGGCGTGCTGCGGCTGGAAGAGGGCGTGCCGGAGATCCGCCAGGTCCGGCCGGGTGCTGCCGCCGCCGGGCGCGGCTGGATCGGCATCACCCCGCGCAACGCCTATGTGACGACCGATGTGCGGGTCGATCCGCTGCTGCCGTCCTGGTTGATGCTGCTGATCGCGGCGCTGCTGGCGATCGGCGCCTGGCTGATCGAGGGTCGCCGCCACGCCTGACCCGGACCGGCCGCCCCACCAGGTCGCGACCGGCCAGACC
>JAKAJW010000356.1 GCA_021813645.1 Pseudomonadota bacterium
TTCCCTGTCTGAGTTCCATATAAAGCGTTTCCGCCGCCCCGACGCCACCGCCATCTGCGGCGCTTGCCAGGAACTCTTGCGGATCGGCATCCTTGCCGCCCATCAGCCCGACGGGGGTTCCGGCCGCTATCACATCGCCCACATTGCCATAGACCGTATCGAGTCCGGCCAAGATGATGAGATACCCGCCCCCGGGTTCGAGAACGATCACATTTCCGTAGTCCAGCAGCGGGCCGCGGTAGCGAATGGTCGCAGCCCAGGGCGCGGTGACGATGGCGCGCGGCGGCGTGGCGATGACCACGCCGGGGCGGGTGATGCCGGCGGCGTCGGGCTGGCCGGCGTGACGCAGGATCGTGCCGGCGACCGGCCAGGGCAGCTCGCCCTTGGCAGAGGCGAACTCGCGCTGCGGATCGGCCTGGCCCAGGCGGCGGTCGGACAGCGCCTCGGCGAACTGGCCGAGGGTGGAGATGCTCTTGGCCAGGGTGGCGAGCTCTTCGGGGCTTTCGGTCAGCCGGGTCGGCAGGTCCTTGCGGTTGTCGATCGCCTGGCTGAGATCGAGCCGTGCCGCCTCGATCGCCGACATCCCTGAGCGCAGCGTCGCCATCGCCTGCTGCTGGCTGGCGCGCAGCGCGGCGATCTCTTCCAGGCTCTTGCGCAGGCTCTCCGCCTCGGCCTGGAGCCCCGGCATGACGTCGGAGACGAGCATGCCGGAGCGGACGGTGTCGAGCGGCCCCTCGGGATTGACGAGCAGCAGCGGACCCGACGTGCGGCCGATCGCCGAGAGCACGCCGAGCAGCCGCGAGATACGGTCGCGCTTGGCGTTCAACTGGGCCTCCAGCGCGTCTTCGCGGAAGGTGACCCGGCGCAGCCCGTCGCGCAGCGCGGCCAGGCCGGCCTCGTAGGCCTGGATGGTCTTGGTCAGGGCGGCGACGCGGTCCCTGGCGGTGGCGGCCGCCTTCAGCCCCTCGATCGCGCCTTGCAGCCCGGCGGCGGCGGCGCGGGCCTGGATCGCCGCGGCGTCTTCGGCCCGGCCCGGCCCGGCCTGGACGAGCGCCAGGGCCAGAGCCAGCGCGCCGGTCGCGACGAGGCGGGGGCCCGGGCGGCGGATCATCGGTCGATCAGGCTCTGTCCGGTCATTTCGGGCGGCGGGGCGATCTGCATCAGTTCCAGCAGCGTCGGGGCAAGATCGGACAGCCGGCCGGCGTGCAGCTTGGCCCCCGCGGGCCCGCCGACCAGGATGACCGGCACCGGGTTGGTGGTATGTGCGGTATGCGGCCCGCCAGTGACCGGATCGACCATCTTTTCGCAATTGCCGTGATCGGCGGTGACGATCATCGCGCCGCCTTCCTGGCCGAGCGCCTCGACCACCTGGGCCAGGCCGCGGTCCACCGCCTCGCAGGCGGCGATGGCGGCGGGCAGGCTGCCGGTGTGGCCGACCATGTCGGGATTGGCGAAGTTCACCACGATCAGGTCATAGCGGTGATGGATCGCCGCCAGCAGATGCTCGGTCACCTCGGCGGCCGACATCTCGGGCTTCAGGTCGTAGGTGGCGACCTTGGGCGAGGGGGCCATGTAGCGGTCTTCGCCCGGTTCGGGGCTTTCCTTGCCGCCGTTCAGGAAGAAGGTGACATGGGGGTATTTTTCGGTCTCGGCGATGTGGAACTGGCTGCGGCCATGCTGCGCCACCCATTCCGCCAGCGTGTTCTTGACCACCTGCTTGGGATAGACGGTGGCCATGAAAGCGTTGTGGTCCTTGGAGTAATCGACCATGCCGAGGAGCCTGGCCCAGGCCGGGCGGGCGCCGGTGGCGAAGCCGTCGAAGCCCGGCTCGCCGATCGCGCGGAGGATTTCGCGGGCACGGTCGGCGCGGAAGTTCAGACAGAAGAACCCGTCGCCGCCGCGCGCGCCGCGATAGCCCTCGATCACCGTGGGGACGATGAATTCGTCGGTCTCGCCGCGGTCGTAGGCGGCCTGCACGGCCGCGCCGGCATCGGCGGCGGCCGGGCCCTCGGCCTGCACCATGGCATCGTAGGCCTTCTTCACCCGGTCCCAGCGGTTGTCGCGGTCCATCGCGAAGTAGCGGCCGACCACGGTGCCGATACGGGCGCCGGGCGGCAGCGCCTTCTGCAGCTCGGCGACGAAGCCCCGGGCCGAAGTCGGCGGCACGTCGCGGCCGTCGGTCACCGCATGGATGACGACCGGCACGCCGGCGGCGGCGACGATTTCCGCCGCGCGGATCAGATGGGCGATATGGCCATGCACACCGCCGTCGGAGACCACGCCCATCAGATGAGCGCTGCCGCCCGAGGCCTGCAGCGTGGCGATGAAGGCGCGTAGGGCGGCGTTCTGCTCGAACTCGCCGGCTTCGATCGCATGGTCGATCATGCCGAGGTCCATCCAGACGATGCGGCCGGCGCCGATGTTCATGTGGCCGACCTCGGAATTGCCCATCTGGCCCGCCGGCAGGCCGACGTCCTTGCCATGGGTGACCAGCGTGGCATGCGGGCAGCTGGCCATCAGCCGGTCGAAGGTGGGGGTGTCGGCCAGATAGGGCGCGTTGGCGGTGGTGTCCGGGCTCAGGCCCCAGCCGTCGAGAATGCAGAGAACGACGGGCTTCGGTGCGGGCATTCTGGGCTCCTTCGGCGGATCGCGGTTGTTCTACGCCGCGCCGGGGCGGGGGGCAACTGCGCGGCGCTCACGTTTTGCCCCGGCGCCCGGGTCAGACCCGGTGATAGGGGCTGCCGGAGAGGATGGTGGCGGCGCGGTAGAGCTGTTCGGCCAGCATGGCGCGGACCAGCAGATGCGGCCAGACCATCGGGCCGAAGGACAGCGCCAGATCGGCGCGGCCGCGCAACTCGGGCGCGAGCCCGTCGGCGCCGCCGATCAGCAGGGCGAGATCCTGTCGGCCGCTATCCCGCAGCCGCGCCAGTTCGGCGGCGAAATCGGGGGAGGTCAGCAGCTTGCCGCGTTCGTCCAGCACCCAGACCGCGGCGCCGGCGGGGATCGACCGGTCGAGCAGCTGCGCCTCGGCCGCGCGGCCGCCGCCCTTGCGGTCTTCCACCTCGACGACCGTCGCCGGGCCGAGCCCCAGGGGCCGCCCGGTTCGGTCGAACCGTGACAGGTAATCGTCGGTCAGCGTGCGCTCGGGGCCGGTGCGCTGCCGGCCGACGGCGCAGATGTGCAGCCGCATCAGACCCGCGCGGCGCGGGCCGTCGGCATCCACATCTTTTCGAGCTGATAGAACTCGCGCACCTCGGGGCGGAAGACATGGACGATCACGTCGCCCGCGTCGATCAGCACCCAGTCGCCGGTTTCCTTGCCTTCCATCTTGCAGCTCTGGCCGGCGTCGGTCTTCAGCCGGTCGGCGAGCTTCTCGGCGATGGCGCTGACCTGCCGGGAGGACCGGCCGGAGCACACGACCATGTAGTCGGCGACGTCCGATCGGCCGCGCAGGTCAATCGTGACAACGTCTTCCGCCTTGTCGTCGTCGAGGGAAGCGAGGATGCGGTTCAGGAGCTCCTGGCCGGAGTCCGTTGCGCCCGGCGCCGTCATCGGCGCCCTCGGTGCAGCGTTCGTGCCCGCTGCGGGCAGGGGTTGAGACAGGACATTGTCCTCCGTCACACGCGCCGACCGGACCCCGGCGCTGGGTCTGCTAAACGTAGCATCGCCGGGGCCGGATCTCAATGAGGCGGTCGGATCTGACGGCGCGACCGGACGAAACGGCGCAGGACGGGCCGCGGGGCGGGGCCGCGCCGGGGCCGGTTGTGGCCGGGCAAAGCCTTGGAAAGGCAGGAAAAGTCGCCGACCGATTTGGCACCGAAAGAACACCGATTTCGCACCGACATTTGACCGACATTTTGGGCCTACGGGTGCCCAGAGCGACCTGTTTCGGGCGGCGGCTCAGTTCGGGCAGCGGGCGATCGGCGCGGCCTCGGGGCCGAGATAGGCGGCCAGGGTGGTGCCTTCGGGCAGCAGCGACAGCCGCGGCGCCCCAGGGGCGGGCTGGATCGCCAGCCGCAGCGGGCCGGCGGGATCGGCCGCGTCGGTGCTGCGACAGGGGGTGAAGCTGACGTCGATCTGCGCCAGCGGGGCGGCGCGGGCGGCGCGCCAGGCGGCGACCTGGGCCTCGAGCGCGGCGAACTGCGCCTGGGCCGGATCGGCGAGGGCAAGGGCGATCTCGGGGCCGGCGGGATCGGCGGCGGTCAGCGGATCGTCGGAACGGACGGTTTCCTGGGTCTGCGGATTGGTGGCGCTGACCCGCAGCGCGGCCGAGCCGGGCAGCAGGGCGAAGCCGGGCGGCAGGCTGAGGGTGACGCGCAACTCGGCCGGTGCGGCGGAGAGCGGGTCGGAGATCTTGAAGGCGAGCGCGGCGGCGGGCAGCATGGCGAGGGCGGCGGCGACCGCGGCGGCACGGCGGCGGGGCGATTTCCAGGCGGAAGCCGGGCGGGCGGTCATCGGTCGAAGCGTCCTCGATCCTGGCCCGGCGTTGCCCGGCCATGCGCGGAAAGTCGCGCATTTCTCCATGAAAGCGTCACAAAGCGCAAGCTGGGCGGATGGTCGCGGCCGGTTTGCCGGGCCGAGCGTGGCGGAAGGGACTCAGCCTAGCCGAAGCGGTGGGCCGGGGCCGGGGCAGCCGAAGGGCCTTTTTTGGCCTTGTTAGAGCCTGTTCAGGACGAAATCCGACCCTCGGCCACCGTTAGCGTCAGCGCCGGTTCGGCGGCGCCGGGGTCGTGGATGGCGAGCCGGGCGCTGCGGTCGTCGAGCTGGGCGAGCAGGCTGACCACGGTGTTCTCGCCATCGGGATCCGCCGGGTCGGTGCGGAAGATCGGCAGGCCGCCCGGCGCGGCATCCTGCAGGATCGCCAGCGGCGGCCGGCCGAGCAGGGCCTCGGCCCGGCTCTGACGGTCGGCCGAGGAGCGGGTGATCTGCTGGGCGAGATCGGCCATGCCGGGATGGATCAGGTGATTGGCATGGGCGCTGGGCGCGGTCAGCTCGACCACGGAAACCGCGGCGCCGGTGAATTCGACGCTGAACAGCCGGTGGTCGCCGGCCTGGGCCATGGCGAAATGGAAGCCGCCGGCGCGCGGCAGCGCCTCGATCAGCCGGATCGCCTGGTCGAGCGTGCGGCAGCCGAGCATGGCGCGGCCGACCAGCATGCGCGGCACCCCGGCGGGGGCATGGGCGGCGCGGACGTTGTTGACGGTGACCACCAGGCCTTCGTCGTTCACGCCGAAGGCGCTGCCGGGCACCGAGCCGGGGTAGAAGAAGGCGGCAAAGCCGGGCGCGCCGGCCGGTGCGGCGCGGATCAGGCCGCACTCATGCCGTTCCTCGGGGTCGCCGTCCTCGTTATGGGCGATCAACCGGCTGGGGCCGGGCAGCATGACGGTGGTGCAGCCCTCGGGCAGATCGGCGCGCAGGTCGCCGCGCGAGATCCAGGCGAAGATCTGCTCGAAGGGCAGGTCGAGACCCTCGGCAAGACCCTCGACCTCGGCGAAGAGCTCTGGCAGGGCGCTACGGGTGGCCTCCTGCATCTGGCGCAGCCGGTCGCTGCCGGCCCAGGCCTGGGTCTGGGCCCAATAGGTCGAGGGCAGCACCAGCCGACGCATCGGCGCGGCGCCGAAGCGGCCGAGGGCGCGGCCGATCTCGCGCGCGGGGCCGGCGGCAGCGAGCGGTTTCAGGACGGACATGCTAGGCCTCCGGCTTCAGTCGGAACACGGCGACGTAGAGCGCCGGCACGAAGACCAGGGTGATGATCGTGCCGGCGATGATGCCGCCCATCATGGCATAGGCCATCGGGCCCCAGAAGATCTCACGCGCGATCGGGATCAGGGCGAGGCTGGCCGCCGCGGCGGTGAGCAGGATCGGCCGGGCGCGGCTGTCGGCGGCGCGGAACACCGCCTGATAGGCCGGCGTGCCGGCCTCGCGCAGCGCCTCGATCTCGGTCACCAGGATGATCGAGTTGCGGATCAGGATGCCGATCAGGGCGAGCACGCCGAGGATGGCGACGAAGCCGAGCGGCGCGCCGGAGGGCAGCAGCGCCGCCACCACGCCGATCAGCCCCAGGGGCGCAGCGCAGAACACGATGAAGGCAAGCCGGAAGCTTTGCATCTGCGCCATCACCAGGGTGACCATGATCAGCAGCATCAGCGGCACCACGGCGGCGATCGGGGCCTGGGACTGGGCGCTCGATTCCACCGTGCCGCCGATGGCGATGGCATAGCCGGCCGGCAGCCGGGCGGCGAAGGCCTTGATCCTGGGCGCCAGCGCCGCGACCAGGGTGGCCGGCTGGTCCTTGCCGGCGATGGCGGCGGAGACGGTGATGGTCGGCATCTGGTTGCGCTGGTAGATCACCGGCGGCTCGGTGTCGTAGCGGAAGACGGCAACCGAGGAGAGCGGGATCGCCGCCCCGCCCGAGCCGGACAGCTGCAGCCCGTTCAGCGCCTCGATCGAGCTGCGCACCGCCCGGTCGCCGCGGGCGACGATGTTGACGAGATAGGTGGCGTCGCGCAGTTGGGTGATGGTCTGGCCGGAATAGATCGTGTCGAGCGCGGTGGCGATGTCCTTCGCGGTCAGGCCGAGCTGGCGGGCCTTGTCCTGCAGGATGTCGACGCGGATCACCCGGGCGGGCTCGTTCCAGTCCATCACGATCGACTCGAGCCGCGGTTCGGTCGCCAGCAGGGCGGCGAGGTCGCGCGCCTTGTCGCGCAGCACGGCGACATCGGGGCCGGAGAGCCGGTATTGCACCGGCCGGCCGACCGGCGGGCCGACCTCGAGGCTTTTGGCGAAGATGTCGACGCCGGGGAACCCTTTGGCGGCGATCGCCTCGATCCGCGCCTTGAGCCGGTCGCGCGCCGCCACCGAGGGGGTCTGATAGACGATCTGGCCGATGTTCGGGCCGGGGGTCAGCACGTTGTAGGACAGGATGAAGCGCGGCGCGCCCTGGCCGACGTAGGAGGTCCAGAACAGCTTGTTCGGGTCCTCCTTCAGGGCGGTTTCGAGCCGGTCCATGGTGGCGCGGGTGTCGGCGATGGAGGCATTGGCCGGCAGGGTCAGGTCGACGATCAGCTCGGGTCGGTCGGAGTTGGGGAAGAACTGGCGTTCGACATAGCGCATGCCGAAGAGCGAGAGCGCGAAGGCCGCCAGGGTCAGGGCGATGGCGGTCATCCGGAAGCGCATGGCGGCGCGCAGCACGGCGTGGAAGCCGCGGCGCAGGCGGCCGGGGCGCGGGTCGTGATGCGCCCAGTCCGACGGCAGCATGGTGACGCCGAGCAACGGCGCGAAGAGCACGGCGGCGATCCAGCTGACCAGCAGCGAGACGGCGATGACGACGAAGAGCGAGAAGGTGTATTCGCCGGCCGCCGAATCGTTCAGGCCGATCGGGATGAAGCCGGCGGTGGTGACCAGCGTGCCCGAGAGCATCGGGAAGGCGATCGAGCTCCAGGCATAGGAGGCGGCCTTCTTCAGCGTGTCGCCGGCTTCCAGGCGGGAGATCATGGTCTCGATGGTGATCATCGCGTCGTCCACCAGCAGGCCGAGCGCGATGATGAGCGCGCCGAGTGAGATGCGCTGCAGCGAGATGCCGGAATATTGCATCACCACGAAGGTGATCGCGAGCACCAGCGGGATGGTGACGGTCACCACCAGACCGGCACGCAGGCCGAGGCTGATGAAGCTGACGATGAGCACGATCAGCACCGCCTCGGCCAGGGCCTTCAGGAAGCCGCCGACCGCGGCCTGCACCACATGCGGCTGGTCGGCGACCTGATGGACGGCGATGCCGATCGGTAGCTGCGCCACCGCCTTGGCCATCAGCGCGCTGAGCGCCTTGCCGAAATCGACGATATTGGCGCCTGGCTTCATGCCGACCTGAAGGCCGATGGCCGGCTTGCCGTCGTAGCGGAACAGCATGGCGGGCGGGTCGGTATAGCCGCGCCGGATGGTGGCCACGTCGGTCAGGCGGAAGAATCGGTCGCCGACGCGCAGGTTGACGTCGGCCAGGCTCTGGGTGCCGGAGAAGGCGCCGCCGAGCCGCACCAGCACGGTTTCCGGCCCGGCGTCGATGGTGCCGGAGGGCAGGATGGCGTTCTGCGCCTGCAGCGAGGCGAGCACCGCCTGCTGGTTCAGCCCGAGCGCGGCCAGCTTGCGGGTGGAAAACTCCAGGTAGATCACCTCGTCCTGGGTGCCGAGCAACTCCACCTTGCCGGCGGCGGGCAGGGCCTGCACCGCGCGCTTCACGCCGTCGACGTAATCGCGCAGCTCGCGCGGGGTGAAGCCGTCGGCGGTGAAGGCATAGATGTTGCCGAACACGTCGCCGAAATCGTCGTTGAATTGGAATCCTTTGAATTCCTGCGGAAACTCCGGCCGGATGTCGGCCATCATATTGCGCACCTTTTGCCAGATGCGCGGCAGCTGGCCGGCTTTGGTGGTGGCCAGGAGATTGACGTAGACGATGGCCTGGCCGGGGCGGGTGATCGACTTGGTGAAGTCGAGCTCGGGCAGTTCCTGCAGCTTCTTCTCGATCCGGTCGGTGACCTGGGCCACCGTCTCTTCCACCGAGGCGCCGGGCAGCGAGGCGGAGACGATCATCGTCTTGATGGCGAAGTTCGGGTCTTCCTCGCGGCCGATGGTGAGATAGGACATCACCCCGGCGATCAGGCAGACGATCATCAGGAACCAGACGAAGGAGCGGTGGTTCAGCGCCCAGTCGGAAAGGTTGAAGCGCTTCATTCCGCCACCCGCGGGCCGACCTGCTGCCCGTCCTCGATCGAATTGACGCCCTTCACCACCACTTCCTGGCCGGGCGCGAGGCCGGCGCGCACCACCACCCGGCCGCCGCTTTCGGCGCCGGTCTGGATCGCGACGCGATGGACCCTGTTCGTGGCGCGGTCGACGACCCAGACCGCCGGCTGGCCGCCGATCAGCGCGGTGGCCGGCAGGGTGAGCCGGGCCAGGGTGCGGGCGTCGGGCTCGACCAGCACCAGCGCGCCGAGGCGGAAATCCGCGCCCGCCCCGGCGGCCAGGGTCAGGTGCAGCCGGCGGGTGCGGGTGGCGGGATCCACCACCGGGTCGATCAGCCGCAGCGTGGCGGTGGAGGCGATCTGCGGCGCCGCCTCCAGCCGGACACGGAACACCGCGCCGGGGGCGAGGCCGGTGGCGTCCGGTTCGGAGAGGTCGATGACCGCCTCGCGGTCGCCGGTGGCGGCCAGACGCAGCACCGGCTGGCCGGCGGACAGCGCGGCGCCGGGCTGGACATAGGCCTGGGTGACCACGCCGGCCTCGGGCGCGGTGAGGGTGGCGAAGCCGCGCAGCTCCTGCGCCTGGGCGCGCGCCGCCTGCGCCTGGGCGAGCCGGGCCTGGGCGGCGACCAGGGCGCTTTGCGCCGCCTCGGCGGTGGCCGGGCTGTCGACGCCCCTGGCGACCAGCTGATCGGCCCGGCGGGCGGCGTCCTGGGCCGAGTTCAGCTGGGCGGCGGCGACGGTGACGCCGGCCTGGGCGGCGCGCAGCTCGGCGTCGAGTTGCTGCGGGTCGAGCTCGGCCAGCACGGCGCCCTTGGCGACAACGTCGCCCTCCTGCACCGGGCGGGCGGCGAGCGTGCCGGCGAGCGGGAAGCCGAGATCGGTTTCGCTGCGCGCGGCCACCGTGCCGGCATAGGCGGGGGCAAGCCCGGCCTGCGGGCTGACGATCTCCGACACCACCGGGCGGGGCGGCGGCGGGGCGGGCGGCGTGGCCTTGCAGGCGGCCAGCGCCAGCGGAAGGAGAAAGACACCCGCGCGCATCATTCGCCCTCGGCTTTGGTCACGTTTCGGCCGGGATAGAGTAGGTTTGCGCCCAGGCCGACGACCTCTTCGCCGTCCTTCAGCCCGCCGGCGAGCACGATCCGCCCGGTCTCGTAGCGCAGGATCTGCACCTGGCGGAGGGCGACCCGGCCGGTCTTGGGGTCGATCACCCAGACCGCCGGGCCGGCGGCGGTTGCGGTGATCGCGGCCCAGGGCAAGAAGATGCGCGGCGTGTCGGTTTCCTGGATGGTGCCGACGACGGCATCGCCGAAGCGCATCCCCGGCGGCAGCGAGGGCATGGCGACGGTGACCTTCACCGTGCCGGAGCGGGGATCGACCAGCGGCGAGATCAGCCGCGGCGTGCCGATCACCGCCAGATCCGGGCGATCGACCGGCGCCAGCTTCACTTGGATCGGCCGCTCGGGCACCTGGGTCAGCAGCACCTCGGGCACCTGGAAGATCGCGTCGTAGCGGTCGCCGAGCGCGAGTTGCAGCACCGGCTGGGCGGCGCCGACGACCTGGCCGACCTCGGCCATCTTGTCGGGAGCGGTGGCCTCGGCCGGGGCGGTCAGCACGGTGTCGGCCAGCGCCTTGCGGGCGCGGTCGAGATCGGCCTCGGCCTGGGCCACGCCGGCCTCGGCGGCGCGCAGCGTGTCGGCGGCGGCGTCGCGGGCGCTGCGGGTGGTGGCGCCCTGCAGCAAGAGCCCGTCCTGCCGGTCGGCGTCGTCGCGGGCCTTGGCCTCGGTGGCCCGGGCGGTGGCGAGCGAGGCTTCGGCCGCGCGCAGCGCCTGTTCCTGCTGCACCGAATCGATCCGGGCGAGCGGCGCGCCGGCGGCGACGCGGTCGCCGCGCGCCACCAGCATCGCCGCGATCCGGCCCGAGGTGGGGAAGGCGGCCGAGAGCAGGTCGCGCGCCGCCACCTCGCCGGTCAGCGACAGGCTGCGGGTATCGGCGCGATGCGCGACCACGATGATCTGGACCGGGAGCGGCGCCGGCTGGGGCGTGCCCTGGGGTGCCGGTTGCGGCGCCGTCTGGGCTCCTGCCGCAGCGGCGGCGAGGAGAAGGGCTGCCGCTGCCGGTGCGCGTCTGGGTCGCATAGCGCCTCCGCTCTTCCCTGCGGTCGTGGTTAGCCCGATCGCGCGGCTTGGGAAAGCGGCAAATGGCGCCGGTCGGATTGCGGGTTGCATCCTGGCCCAGGCGGGCTACAGCGGGCCCGTCGGCCGGCGTCGGCCGAACCGCGACGGGAGGGGGCGATGACGGAGGACAGCGAACGCGAAGCCGCGGCCGACCGGAGCGGTCTCTGCGCCATCTGCGGCGGCAATTTCCCCGAGGACGAGCTGCGCGCGGCGCGGGCGATCCGGCCGGGCATCTTCGATCTGATGCACAAGGACCACCCGGACATGACGCATGACGATCATGTCTGCCGCAGCGATCTGGGGCGCTATCGGCGGCTCTATCTCGAGGATCTGCTGGAGGAGGAGCGGGGCGAGCTGTCCGAGCTCGACCGCGAGGTGATCGAGAGCATCGAAACCGGCGAGGTGCTGACCCAGAACCCCGAGGAGGAGATCGACGAGACCACCACCTTCGGCCAGCGGATGGCCGACCATGTGGCGGCCTTCGGCGGGTCCTGGACCTTCATCCTGAGCTTCGTGGCGGTGCTGGTGGTCTGGATCGTGCTGAACTCCGCCCATCTGCTGCGGGCGCCTTTCGATCCCTTTCCCTACATTCTGCTGAACCTGGTGCTGTCCTGCATCGCCGCGATCCAGGCGCCGATCATCATGATGAGCCAGAAGCGGCAGGAGCAGAAGGACCGGCTGCGCAGCGAGAACGACTATCAGGTGAATCTGAAGGCCGAGCTGGAGATTCGCCAGCTGCACGAGCGGCTCGATTATCAGATGGCCCGGCAGTGGGAGAAGCTGGCCGAGTTGCAGCGGCTGCAGATCGAATACCTGGAAGCCCGCGACGAGGGCGATACCGACCGGGCGCCCTAGGCGACGATCACATCCGCGTGAAGCGCAACGGCGCAACTTCGCCGAAGCCCCGCCCCTGGGCGGCGGGGTGCTGGACCGGGCCGGCCGGAGCGGTTAGCCAGGGAAAAAACGGCGCCGGGGCGACTCTGCGACCGAGAACGAGCAGGAGTGGCCCCAGGTGCCTGAACAGGATGCCAGCGCGCATGACGCGGGCGCGATTTCCGCGCCGAAGCCGTTCCAATTCCGCGGCCGGTTGTTCACCGCGGTGGCGTTGCGACTCGAATCGGCGGCGGTGGATGCCGGCTTCTATGCCGCGCTCGACGCCCAGTTGCGACAGACCCCGCAGTTCTTCCTCGACGCGCCGGTGATCGTCGATCTGGAGCAGGCCGGGACGCTCGATCCGGCGGTGCTGCCGGGGCTGGTGGCCGGGCTGCGCGCCCGCAAGCTGTCGGCCTTCGGGGTGCAGAACGCGACGCCGGCGCAGCAGGCGGCGGCCGCGGCCGCGGGGCTTGTGGTGGTGCCGCGGGCCAATGATGGGCCGTTGCGCCCCGAGGCGGGGCCGGCCCCGGCGCGGCGGTCTTCGGCACGGCGGGCCGAGCCGGCACCGCCCGAGGCGCCTGCGCCTGCGCCCGGCGCTCAGATGATCCTGACCCCGGTGCGGTCGGGTCAGACGGTGGTGGCCGAGCATGGCGATCTGGTCGTGGTCGGGCCGGTCAGCTCGGGTGCGGAGCTGATCGCGGCGGGCAACATCCATGTCTATGGCCGGCTGCGCGGCCGGGCGATGGCGGGCGCCTTCGGCGATACCGCGGCGCGGATCTTCTGCCAGAGCCTGGATGCCGAACTTGTCGCGATCGCCGGCTACTATCGCACCAGCGAGACCCTGGCGGCCGAGCTGCAGAAGCGTGCCGTGCAGATTTTCTTGAAGGATAGGAAGTTGTGCCTGGAGGCGCTGGGATGACGACGGAACTGAAACAGGAGCGGCCGGTGGGCAAGATCATCGTCATAACCTCGGGCAAGGGCGGGGTTGGCAAGACCACCACCTCGGCGGCGATCGGGGCGGGGCTGGCCAAGCGCGGCCACAAGACGGTGGTGATCGATTTCGACGTCGGGCTGCGCAACCTCGACATGATCATGGGCTGCGAGCGCCGGGTGGTGTTCGACTTCATCAACGTGATCCAGGGCGAGGCGAAGCTGAAGCAGGCGCTGATCAAGGACCGCCGGCTGGAGACGCTGTGCGTGCTGCCGACCTCGCAGACCCGCGACAAGGACGCGCTGACCAAGGAGGGCGTCGAGGCGGTGCTGGCCGAGCTGCGCGAGGAGTTCGACTATATCATCTGCGACAGCCCGGCCGGGATCGAGAAGGGCGCCCAGCTGGCGATGTATTTCGCCGACGAGGCGGTGGTGGTGACCAATCCCGAAGTGTCTTCGGTGCGCGACAGCGACCGGGTGCTGGGGCTGCTGGCCAGCAAGACCAAACGCGCCGAGGAAGAGGGCGCCGAGCCGATCAAGGCGCAGGTGCTGCTGACCCGCTACGACGCCCAGCGGATCGCCAAGGGCGAGATGATGACGGTGGAGGACGTGCTGGAAATCCTCGCCGTGCCGCTCTTGGGCATCATCCCGGAAAGCCCGGCGGTGCTGCGCGCCTCCAACGTCGGCGTGCCGATCGTGCTCGACGCGCCGTCGAACGCGGGGAGCGCCTATGAGGATGCGGTGGCGCGGCTGATGGGCGAGGACGTGGCGCTGCGGCTCGATCCCGACCGCCGGCCGGGGCTGATGCGCCGGCTGTTCGGCAGGACGGCGTAACGATGTTCGGCCGCACGCTTTGGCCGCGCCGGGCCTCTTCCGCGCAGACCGCCAAGGAGCGGCTGCAGATCCTGCTGGCGCATGAGCGCGGCACCGGCACAGGGCCGGATTACCTGCCGGCGCTGCAGCGCGACATCCTGGAGGTGATCCGCCGGCATGTGCCGGTGGAGCAGGATGCCGTCGAGATCCGCATGGAGCGTGGCCGCGAGGTCTCGAGCCTGGAGATCAACATCGAACTGCCGGCGCCGCGGCGCTGAGGCCGGCGGGGCGGCATCCCCGCCCCGCGATCGCTGCCCCGCAGACGACCCCGCGCCGCTTGGCGCCGGGAGGGCCTGGAAGGCGGTATCTGGATTTTGGGAAATTGGTCGGAGTGAGAGGATTCGAACCTCCGACCCCCTGCTCCCGAAGCAGGTGCGCTACCAGACTGCGCTACACTCCGACCGGTGCGGGGGGATTAGCCGCTCGGGCCGGCATTTGCAAGGGGGTGCCGGCAGGCTTGGCGGCGCTTCCGCCGCGGGTTCGGGCGCGGGTTCAGTTGGGCGGGTCGCGCTGCGGCAGGATCGGGCCGAGACGGGAGGCGGCGCCGGCGTCGGGCCGGGCGCGCAGCGACAGAACCGGGCGGTTTTCCGAGGTTCGGGCCGTGTTCTCGCGGAACAGGATGTAAAGCCCGGAGGCGACGATGACGAGAATGCCGAGCGCGGTGTAGCGGTCGATGCCCTCGTGGAAGAACAGATAGCCGTAGACCGCGGCCCAGAGGATTTGCGAATATTGCATCGGCGCGATGATCGCTGCCTCGGCCGAGCGATAGGCGACGATCTGGCAGAGCCCGGCGATGATGGCGAAGGTGGCGACCAGGCCCATGCCGCCGAGGTCGATCAGGCCCATCGGCACGTAGACGAAGGGCATCAGCGCCGCCATCACCACGAAATTGGCCATCATCGGATAGAGCAGGATGACCGCCGAGCGTTCGTCCTTGCCGATCTTGCGCGAGATGATCGAAGAGGCGGCGCCGCCCACCGCCGAGGTCATGGCGCCGATATGGCCGAGGCCGATCGGCGCGGCGCCGGGGCGCAGCACGATCAGCACGCCGAGCAGCCCGGCCACCACGGCGAGGCCGCGGTGCAGGCCGACCCGTTCGCCGAGAATTGGGATGGCGAGCAGGGTGATGAGCAGCGGCGAGGCGAAGAGCATCGCGTAGACCTGGGCCAGGGGCAGCACCGAGAAGGCGTAGAAGGCGCCGGCGCCGGACAGCATGTCGGCGGCGGTGCGCAGCGCGATCCACCAGGGATGGCGCGGCCGCAGGTTGCCGTCGGTGCGATCGCGCATCAGCAGGACGGTGACCACCGGGAAGCTGAACAGGGTGCGGAAGAAGATGATCTGGAAGGCGGTATAGGCGCCGCCGAGATATTTGATCACCGCGTCATGGGTGGAAAAGAGCGCAAAGGCGAGAAGCGCGAAGAGCGCGCCCCGGAGGGTGGGAGTGAGCCGCATCGGACGAGGCCTGCCTGTTCGTTTTGCCGGATGTTAGCGCCATCGCGGGGCGAAGCCCAGGCCCCGCCCGAGCCGGGCCCAAGCCCTGGCGGGCCGCTGCCGAGGGGGGCCCCGTGGGGTGGGCCGGGGGGCGGGCTGGAAGGGCGGGCTGGGCGGCTGCGGCGGTGCCGCCGATTGCGCCGGGCGCCGGGCTTTGCGATGATTGCCGGGGAGGCACGATGGGCGGCGATATCCTGACGGTTCTGGGTGGCATCGGGCTGTTCCTGTTTGCCATGCAGGTGATGACCGAGGCGCTGCGCGACCTGGCCGGGCCGCGCGCCCGGACGGCGCTGGCGCGGTTCACCACCACGCCGCT
>JAKAJW010000001.1 GCA_021813645.1 Pseudomonadota bacterium
GCGGCGAAGGCGGCCCGCGCCTGGGCCTTCGCCGCGCTCGGCTGGCCGACGGCGGTCAGCTATATCGACCCGGCCAACCACCGCTCGATCGCCCTGGCCGAACGGCTCGGCGCGCAGCGCGACCCGGCCGCCGGCCATCCCGGCGAAACGCCGGTTCTGGTGTTCCGCCACCCTCGGCCGGAGGTGCTGTGATGCGGCAAACGTCGGTGCGAAATCGGTGCGAAATCGGTGCGATGTCGGTGTCCGCCGAACGCCCCGTTAACCTCTGGGGAGTTGCTCATGACTGACGACGCCACCCGCGCCCAGGCGCTGCTCGCCGAGCATCGCGAGTCGATCGACCGGCTCGACGCGATCCTGGTCTACACCCTGGCCGAGCGGTTCAAGCACACCCAGTCGGTCGGCCAGTTGAAGGCGGCGCACGACCTGCCGCCCTCCGACCCGGCGCGCGAGGCCCGGCAGATCGACCGGCTCGAACGGCTGAGCGAGGAATCCGGGCTCGACCCGGAATTTGCCAAGAAATTCCTGAACTTCATCATTTCCGAAGTGATCAGGCACCACGAGAGACTGCAGAAATAGACGGCCCCGAACGCCTCGGACCGTCCCAACCCAAACCAAGGAGACTACAGATATGTCGATGAAAATTCGCCTCGCCCGCGGTGGTTCCAAGAAGCGCCCGCACTACTCGATCGTCGCCGCCGACAGCCGGATGCCGCGCGACGGCCGCTTCATCGAGAAGCTCGGCACCTACGACCCGATGCTGGCCAAGGACGACGAAAACCGGGTGAAGATGAACATGGAGCGGGTGACCTACTGGCTGAGCCAGGGCGCCCAGCCGACCGACCGGATCGCCCGCATGCTGGAAGCCGCCGGCGCCCGCCCGAAGACCGCGCGCAGCAACCCCAAGGCTGCCCAGCCGGGCAAGAAGGCCCAGGAGCGCGCCGCCGCCAAGGCCAAGAAGGCCGCCCCGGCGGAAGCCCCGACCGAGGAGTAATCCTCGGTCGATCAAGGGTTTGGTGATCGCCATGGCAGAGCCGGAGCGGATCGTGGTCGGTGCCATCGCCGGGGCCTTCGGGGTCCATGGCGAGGTGCGGCTGAAAAGCTTCTGCGCCGAGCCGGAGGCGATCGCCTCCTATGGGCCGCTGTTCGCCGAGGACGGCCGCCGGTTCCGGGTGACGCTGACCCGGCCGATCCCGAACGGCTTCGCCGCCCGGCTTTCCGGCATCGCCAGCCGGGAGGCCGCCGAGGCGCTGAAGGGCACCCCGCTCTATGTCGGGCGCGAGGCCCTGCCCGCGCTCGGCGACGACGAGTTCTACCACGCCGACCTGATCGGCCTGACCGTGCTCGACACCGGCGGCACGCCGGTGGGCGAGGTCACGGCCGTCCACAACCACGGTGCCGGCGACCTGCTGGAAGTGCGGCGCCCGGGTCCGAAACCCGCCGTACTTCTGCCCTTTACCCGTGCCATCGTCCCCACGGTCGATCTGGCCCGCCGCCGGATCATCGCCGACATTCCAGAGGGGCTGTTCGAATGACCCGGACGATGCACAACCGCCTGTTCATGATCTGCACCGGCACGCTCTATTTCGGCGCCATGCTGGCCGGCCTCGCCGGTTCCGGCTGGGCGGTGGTGCCGGCCTTCGTCGCGTTGTTCTTCTTCTGGCTGGTGGCGCTGCGTCCGGGCCTGTTCCCGGCCACGCTGTCCGGCTTGCGCGACCGCGCGGCGCGCCAGGCCATCGCCCGCTGGCTGCTGGCGCAGCTCGCGCTGGTGGTCTTCTGCTTCGCGCTCGGCCGCGGAATCGGCGGGGTTGCGGGCAGCCTGCCCCACCTGCCGCTGGCGCTGACGTTGGGGCTGTCCTTCCTGGCCCTGCCGGTGGCGCGGCTGCTGCAGGGCCCCACCGCCTGAGGACGAAACGCCTTGACCGAGCCCCCGAAACCGCCCAGCCGCTCGCATGCCCGCCTGTCGATCGCGGCCTCGGCCAAGCCGCGCAACCTGATGGACGGGCCGCCGCGGCTGAAGGGCGCCTGGCGGGCCAAGATCATCACGCTGTTCCCCGAAGCGTTTCCCGGCACGCTCGGCCTGTCGCTCACCGGCCGCGCGCTCGATTTCGGGCTCTGGGCGCTGGAGACGATCGACCTGCGCCCCTTCGGCGAGGGTCGCCACAAGAACGTCGACGACAATCCGGCCGGAGGCGGCGCCGGCATGGTGCTGCGCGCCGACATTGTCGCCAAGGCGCTGAGCGCGGCGGCGGAAGGCACCCCGCCCGACCGCGCCCTATGGCCAGTGATCTATCTGTCGCCGCGCGGCAAGCCGTTCAACCAGACGATGGCGCACCGTTTCGCCGCGGCCGAGGGGCTTACCCTGCTCTGCGGCCGGTTCGAGGGGGTCGACCAGCGCGTGCTCGACGCCTATGAGGTCGAAGAGGTCAGTTTGGGCGATTTCGTTCTGACCGGCGGCGAGATCGCCGCACAGGCCTTGATCGACGCGACCGTTCGCCTTATACCCCGCGTGCTCGGGAATCAGGCGTCGGCCGAGGAGGAATCCTTCTCGGACGGTCTTCTTGAATTTCCGCAGTACACAAGGCCCACGCTCTGGCAGGGTCGCGCGATACCGGAAATTCTTCTGTCCGGCCATCACGCGAAAATCGCCGACTGGAGACGGGGGATGGCCGAAAGGCTGACCAAGGAACGCAGACCTGACCTCTGGCGGGCTTACTGTGCCAAACACGGTAGGGACCCGGAAGAAGACCAAGAGCTCTGAGGCCGCATCACACCGGGGGCTAACCCCGCCAGGCAGAGGACAAGCGATGGACATTATCGCGCAACTCGAAGCCGAGCAGATCGCGTCGCTCGGCAAGAAGATTCCGGATTTCAAGCCGGGCGACACCGTTCGCGTCGGCTACAAGGTGACCGAAGGCTCGCGCTCGCGCGTGCAAAACTACGAAGGCGTCTGCATCAGCCGCAAG
>JAKAJW010000425.1 GCA_021813645.1 Pseudomonadota bacterium
CGGGCCGAGGGCGAGGCGGTTCTGGCGGCGGCCGGGATCGCCTGGCGCGACGTCGGCCAGGCCGATCCGCGGCGCGAGGCGCTGATGCGGACCGGCGAGGTGCCGGGCGCGGCGCGGGTCGGCAGCTCGACCGCGCAGAGCCTGGCGCGCGGCACCGGCAGCGTGGAGACCGATTTCCTGAACGGCGAGATCGCGCTCTTGGCCCGGCTGCACGGCGCCGAGGCGCCGGCCAATGCCTGGATGACCGGGTTGGCGGCGCGGCTGGCGCGCGAGGGGTTGGCGCCCGGCTCGGTGCCGGTGGCGGCCTTCTATCAGGCGCTTGGCGAGGGCTGAGCGCGGCGGCCGGCTAAGCCCTTGGCCGGGGCGGAGAATCGGCGCACCGATTTCGCACCGATTTTACACCGACGTTGGACCGACGTTGGGCGGGTCGCGGCGATTGCGCGGTGGCGGCTGCGGCGGCCGGTCCCTATAGTGACGCCAGAGCCAAGCGGGGGAGCGGTCATGGCAGCGAAGACAGCGGCGCGGTCGAAGGCGCAGGGCGGGGCCCGGGCGAACCCTACCGCCGCCAAGGCGAGCGCCGAAGCGAGGACCGAAACCGGGGCGGCGGAGGCCACTGCGGAGGCCACTGCGGCGGCCGATCCGGCCGGCGAGGCGGCGCCGGCCGTGCTGCGCAAGAAGGACTTCCTCGACCGGGTGACCCTGGCCGCCGGCGGCAAGCCCAAGGAGGTGCGCGCGGTGGCGGAGGCGGTGCTCGAGGTGCTCGGCCAGGCGCTGGCGGCGGGCGAGGAGTTGCAGCTGCCGCCGCTCGGCCGGGCCCGCATCGCCAAGCGCAAGCCGGTGCCGGGCGGCACGCTGCTGACGGTGAAGCTGCGCCGGGCCGGCGGGGCGGAGGGCAGCGCCAGCGCGGCGACGGATTCCGACGATCTGGGGCTTGCAGAGCCCGACGAGTGAGGCTATGACCCCCGCCGACGGGTGATTAGCTCAGCGGTAGAGCGCTTCGTTCACATCGAAGATGTCAGCGGTTCAAATCCGTTATCACCCACCATCTTCTCCGGCCGGATCGGCCGGGACCGGATCGGGCGGCCTCTGCCAGGGCCGCCCGATCGGCATTTCGGCCGGGCCCTGCCGCGGGGCGGTGGGGCCCCCCTGGCGCCGAAGAGGCGGCGGGGGCATGCCGGCGGCGGCGGCCGGACCCCGGCCGGCGGTTGACAGCGCGGGGCGGCGCTTCTAGACGAAGGCGTTCAGAAGCCGGCCGTCGGGGCGCCGGTTGTCGTGGCCGAGGCGCGCTTGAAGACCGTCGCGATCGTCATTCCGATGCACAACGAGGCTGGGGCGGTCGCGGCGCTGATCGCCGGCATTCGCGCCGCCTGCGCGAGCTTGCCGAGCTTCGAGATCATCGCCGTCGACGACGGCTCCACCGACGAGACGGCGGCGCGGCTGAAAGCGCTGCAGGCCGAGGTGCCCGAGCTGCGGCTTCTGCAGCATGCCAAGGCAGCCGGGCAGAGCGCGGCGGTGCATTCCGGCGTGCTGGCGGCGGAGGCGGCGGTGGTCTGCACGCTGGATGGCGACGGCCAGAACCCGCCCGAGGAATTGCCGAAGCTCTGGGGGCCGCTGTTGGCCGACCGCAGCGGCCGGGTCGGGCTGGTCGCCGGCCAGCGCATCGGCCGGCGGGACACGCTGTCGAAGAAGCTCGCCTCACGCTTCGCCAACGGGCTGCGGGCCTGGGTGCTGCAGGACGGCACCCGCGACACCGGCTGCGGGCTGAAGGGCTTTCGGCGCGAGGCGTTCCTGGCCTTCCCCTATTTCGACCATATGCACCGCTATCTGCCGGCGCTGGCCAAGCGCGACGGCTGGGAGGTGGTGCTGGTCGACGTCGCCCATCGCGAACGGGTGGCGGGCCGGTCGAAATACGGCAATCTCCAACGCGCGCTGGTCGGCATTTCCGATCTGATCGGGGTGGCCTGGCTGATCCGGCGGCGCAAGAAGGCGCGGGCGGTGGAGCCCGGCCGAAACGCGGACGGGCAAGGGGGCGGGCGTGGTTGAGACGCTGATGCGGCTATTTCATGTGAGCTCGCCCGCCGGGCTGGCCTGGATCGGCGTCGGGCTGTTCGGCCAGGTGCTGTTCACCGCCCGATTCCTGGTGCAGTGGCTCGCCTCGGAGCGGGCCAAGCGGTCGGTGATGCCGATCGCGTTCTGGTATTTCTCGATCGGCGGCGGGCTGATCCTGCTTGTCTATGCGATCGCCCGGCGCGATCCTGTGTTCACCCTCGGCCAGTCTCTCGGGGTGGTGATCTATGCGCGCAACCTCTGGCTCATCCACGCCGAGCGCCGCACCGGCTGAGGCACGGCGCGGCGCCCTGGCGCTGCTGGCGCTGGTCGCCGGGATCGTCGGGCTGCGCGTGCTGGCGCTGGCCTATGCGCGCACCGATCTCTTCGTCGACGAGGCGCAATACTGGCTGTGGGGGCGCGAGCTCGCCTTCGGCTATTACTCCAAGCCGCCGCTGATCGGATGGGTGATCCGGGCGGTGACCGAGTTGGCCGGGTCGAATGCGATCTTCTGGGTGCGGCTGGCCGCGCCGCTGGCGCATGGCGCGACCGCGCTGATCCTGGCGCAGATCGCGGCCGAGACGGCGGGCCGGCGTGCGGCGCTTTGGGTCGCGCTCGGCTATCTGACGCTGCCGATGGTGGCGGTGGGCAGCGCGGTGATCTCGACCGACACAATCATGCTGCCCTTCCTGGCGCTGGCGCTTTGGGCCTGGCGGCGGGCGCTGCTGGCCGATGGGCGCCGGCGGCTCGGGCTCGCCGCGCTGGCCGGGCTGGGCATTGGCCTGGGGGCGATGGCGAAATATGCCGCGCTCTACTATCTCGCCGGCGCCGGGCTGGCGGCGGCGCTCTGGCCCGCGGCGCGGCCGGGCTGGCGGGCGGCCGGGCTGGCGCTGGCGGTGATGCTGCTTTGCC
>JAKAJW010000278.1 GCA_021813645.1 Pseudomonadota bacterium
AGCGCGGCGCCGGCTCCTGCGCCAGCGGCTCGGGCTGGGCCGCGGGGCGAATGCGGGCTTGCACCGCATGGGCGATCCGGGCCCGGATGCGGTCCTCGCTCGGCGCCTCGACCCAATCGTTTTCGGGGAAGCTCGGCTCGATCAGTTCCGGCGTCAGATCCGGCGCCCGCTTGGTCAGGTTCGAGACGCGGCCGAGGAAGGACATGCGCGGCTGCGGCGCCGGCGGCGCCGGCTGGGCATGGCGACGCGCGATCAGCGGCTCGGGCGCGCCGTATTGGCCTTCGTCCTGGCCCGACCAGGCCGCGCCGCGCCGCGCCGCTTGGCGTTCGCGCAGCGCCTGTGCCGCCCGCACCGAATTCGCCGCGCCGAATTGCGCCGCCTTGAGCGAGCCCTTGGCGCCGTGCTGGCTGAGTTGCAGCAGCATCTCATAGGTCCGCACCGTGCCGATCAGCAGGAAGCGCAGGCCGATCCGCAGCTCGGCCATGTCGAAGCCCAGCACGAAGAGCATCATGCCGAGGAAGCCGATCCCGACCAGGACCGAGAGCAGCTTCAGCGAGAAGGCCACGCCGAAGGGCAAGAGCCCGATCAACGTGCCAAGCACGGTATCGCCGAACAGCCCGCCCAGTCCGAAGGCATGGCCCCAGTCTGCCGCCGGCGTATGGGTCGAGGCGAAGATCGAGCCCGCGGCGATGGCGATCGGCGCGAAGATCACCCGGTTCATCGCCCGCTCCGAGCCGCGGTGGGTCACGAAACGCACGCCCCAGGTCAAGAGCGCCGCCGGCAGCCCCCAGGCGCCGAGCCCGGCGATCACCACCAGCGGCGAGGCGATGGTGGCGCCCAGGGTGCCGAGCAGGTTTTTCGCCGGGGCATGGGTGTCCGACATCCAGCCCGGATCGCCCGGCGTGTAGGAGCCGAGCAGCATCAGCGCCGCGAACCCGAGCAGGATCAGGCCGATGCCCAGCAGTTCGGTGCCGCGTCGTTCCAGCGCGGCTTGGGTGGTTTGGTCCAGAAGCGGATCGCGCTGCCTCATCTGATAGGATGCCATTGCCTCTTCCTCACCGATATAGGCAGTCGCGCAGCTGCTCGAGCCCGCGCTGCATGTCGTCCTTGGGGGCCACCATCGCGACGCGGATATAGCCCTTGCCCGGATTGGTGCCGTTCACCTCGCGTCCGAGATAGCCGCCCGGCAGCACCCGCACCCCGGTCTCGCGCCAGAGCTTCAGCGCCGCCTGTTCGCCATCCTCCACCGGCAGCCAGAGAAAGAACCCGCCCGCCGGCGCCCGGTAGCCCTGCAGCCCGGCGAAGACCTTGTCGGCGATGCGGTATTTCTCCTGATAGAGCGCCCGGTTCACCTCGACATGGGCCTCGTCGGCCCAGGCCCGTTCGGCCACCCGCTGCAGCGGCAGCGGCAAGGGCGCGCCGGCGTAATTGCGCAGTTGCTTGATCCGCGCCATGCCCTCGGCGCCGCCGGCGACGAAGCCGGAGCGCAACCCGGGCAGGTTCGAGCGCTTGGACAGCGAATGGAAGACGAAGACCCGTTCCGGATCGGCGCCCATTTCCTGGGCCACCTGCAGCGCCCCGACCGGCGGCGCGTCGCGGTAGATCTCGGAATAGCATTCGTCGGCGAAGATCAGGAAATCGTGTTTTTCCGCCAGCGCGATCAGCCGGGCGAGCTCGTCGCGCGAGGCCACCGCGCCCTGCGGGTTCGAGGGCGAGCAGAGGTAGGCCACCGCCACCTGATCGAGCACCTCGGGGGCGAGAGCGGCATAGTCCGGCAGGAAGCCGGTGGCCGCGGTCGCCGGCACGTAGCGCGGCTCGGCCTCGGCGGCCAGCGCGGCGACGGCATAGACCTGATAGAACGGGTTCGGCACCAGCACCACCGGCCGGCGGCCGCGCTTGGCCTCGGGGCAGAGCGCCAGCAGCGCGTTGAACAGCCCCTCGCGCGTGCCGTTCAGCGCCATGATCTGGCGGTCGGCGTCGACCTGCGCGCCGAAGCGGCGCTGCAGCCAGGCGGCGATCGCCGCCAGCAGCTCGGGCGTGCCGTCGTTCGGGGGATATTTGCCGAAACCGTCGAGATTGGCGGCCAGCACCTCGGCCAGGAAGGCCGGCGGCGGGTGCTGCGGCTCGCCGATGGTCATGGCAATCGGGGCGCCGCCGGCGGCATGGCCGTCGAGCAAGCGCCGCAGGCGCGGAAACGCATAATCTGGCAGGTTCGAAAACCGCTCGGGAAAATCCATAGACTGCCTCAGGCCGGGGTCGTTTCGCCCCGTTTTGCGCCACGATACCGCCCAAATCCGGGCCGGTCCAGAAAAGTGTTCCGTCTCCGGCCTTTGTCAGCCGAGGTTGTGGCTTTTTCGCCGGCCCGCCAGGGCCGCCTCGGCCGCGGCGCCAAGCCGCAGCAGCCGCTCCTCGCCCAGCGGCGCCCCCATCAGCATGACGCCCGCCGAGGGCACGCCGGTCGGCAGCGTCAGGGCCGGCAGGCCGAGCAGGTTGGCCACCCGGGTATTGCGCAGCGCCAGCAGGTTCTCGGTCACGTAATAGTCATGGTCCGAGAGCAGCCGCGCGGCGTCCGGCGGCAGGATCGCCGAGGTCGGCGCCAGCACCGCGTCATAGCCGGCCACCCGCTCGCCCCAGATCCGACGCAGCGCCTTCAGCCGGCGCCAGGCGGAAATGTAATCCGCCGCCGAGACCCCTGCCCCGATCTCGAACCGCTCGCGGATCTGCGGGAACATCTTCTCGGGCTCCTGCTGGATGGTCTCACGCCAGATCGCCCAGGCCTCGGCGGTGAAGGTGGCGGCGGCCAGGCTCAGCGCCTCGTCGACTTCCGGCACCGGCGCGTGTTCGATCCGCGCCCCGGCCTCGGCGAAGGCGCGGATCGCCGTCTCGAAGCCCAGCCGCGGGCCGTCGCGCAGCTTGTCGAGCACCGCGGTCTCCAGCACCAGAAGCCG
>JAKAJW010000170.1 GCA_021813645.1 Pseudomonadota bacterium
GCCCGGTGTAGCGGCTCGCTGGCCTTCATCCCGCTCTCCGCCCCTGCCGCCTCGGGCATGGCAGAGCGGCGCCATCCGGCCAGGCCGGATACCGTTCCACCAAGACACCCGCCGCGCCCGCGCGACGGGTCTGTCCCGCGGGTCTCGGCCTTGGGCCGCGCCGACTTTCGTCAGGGCCTATTGTTAATATCGTGAAACACGCCGGCTTAATTCAAATCCGGCCGCGAATCTTCATAAACAATTCTAGAAAGATTCACAATTCTCGCGAATCACAACCCTGTGTTGTTAAACATGCACTGCATTGAAAAAGCATAATAATACAATTATAGATTGCCGGTTTTCCGGCGCCGATAAAATAGGCGCCGGAATAAAGTGTCCGCGAATGACGCCGTTTCCGGCTTAGGCCGGGGCCGTCATCCCTTTTTCCTGCGCCAACTGGCGCATCCGCTTTTGCAGCTTCTCGAAGGCGCGCACCTCGATCTGGCGGATCCGCTCGCGGCTGACGCCGAACTTGTCGGACAATTCCTCCAGCGTGACCGGCTGATCCTTCAGCCGACGCTCGGCCAGGATCTCGCGCTCGCGGTCGTTCAGCACGTCCATCGCCTGAACCAGAAGCCCGCGGCGGGCCTCCAGCTCGTCGCGCTCGGCGTAATCGGCGGCCTGATCGGCCTCCTCGTCCTCCAGCCAATCCTGCCACTGGGTGGCGCTGTCGCCGTCGGAGCCGACCACCGCGTTCAGCGACGCGTCGCCGCCGGAGAGCCGGCGGTTCATGTCGACCACCTCCTCTTCGGAGACGTTGAGGTCTTGCGCGATCTTGGCGACGTTCTCGGGGCGCAGGTCGCCCTCTTCCAGGGCGCCCAGCTTGGCCTTGGCCTTGCGCAGGTTGAAGAACAGCTTCTTCTGCGCCGAGGTGGTGCCGAGCTTCACCAGCGACCACGACCGCAGGATGTATTCCTGGATCGAGGCGCGGATCCACCACATCGCATAGGTGGCGAGGCGGAAGCCCTTTTCCGGGTCGAAACGCTTGACCGCCTGCATCAGGCCCACGTTGGCCTCCGAGATCACCTCGGCCTGAGGCAGGCCGTAGCCGCGGTAGCCCATGGCGATCTTGGCGGCGAGCCGCAGGTGCGAGGTGACCAGCCGGTGGGCGGCCTCCGGGTCCTGATGATCGGCCCAGCGCTTGGCGAGCATGTATTCTTCTTCCGGCTCCAGCATCGGAAAGCGCCGGATTTCCTGCAGGTAGCGGTTCAGGCCCTGTTCCGGCGACGGTGCCGGCAGATTGGCGTAACTCGACATTCCGATCCCCCTTCCGCCCGGACGCAGTCCCGGGTCCCTGCTGACGGCCCGGCGATTCCGAACCAGTCGGTTCACTTCGATCTATGGCGTCGAACCGATCGGTTCAAGGGCCGCAGCCTAGCAACAGCAGGTGAACGGGAGATGAGTGGATTTCCGTCGCCAGCCCGGCCCGGCGCCCGGCGCGTTCACGCCAATGTGTCGGGCGAGCCGGCCGCGGGGCGGCGCAGCGCGGCCAGCAGCGCGGCCATATCGGCCGGCAGCGGCGCGGCGAAGGACAGCCGCGCGCCGGTCACCGGATGGCGGAAGCCGAGCGTGGCGGCATGCAGCGCCTGGCGCGGAAAGGCGGCAGCGGCGGCCACCGCCTCGGGCGCGAGGGCGCGGGCGGAAAGCTTACGGGCACCGCCATAGACCGGATCGCCGATCAGCCCGTGGCCGGCATAGCCGAGATGGACGCGGATCTGATGGGTGCGGCCGGTCTCCAGCCAGCAGTCGACCAGCGCCGCGGCGGGTGGCGTACCGAAGCTTTCGGTCGGCCGGGCGCGGGTGACGGCATGGCGCCCGCCCTCGAAGGTGACGGCCTGGCGCTGGCGATCGGTCTTGTGGCGACCGAGCCCGGTGGCGATGCGCAGGACTCCGCCCGGCTCGAAGCTGACGCCGCGCAGGCCGCGCAGCCGCGGGTCGGCAGCGTCGGGGCAGCCATGCACCACGGCGAGGTAGTGGCGTTCGACGCTATGCGCCTCGAACTGGGCGGCGAGGCCGTGATGGGCGCGGTCGGTCTTCGCCGCGACCAGGAGGCCGGAGGTGTCCTTGTCGATCCGATGGACGATGCCGGGCCGCTTCTCGCCGCCGATGCCGGAGAGCGAGGCACCGCAATGGTGCAAAAGCGCATTGACCAGCGTGCCGGTCCACTGCCCCGGAGCGGGATGCACCGTCATCCCGGCCGGCTTGTCGATCACGATCAGCTCGTCGTCTTCGTAGACGACGGACAAGGGGATCGCCTCGGGCCGGGTTTCCACCTCGGCGGCGGGATCGAGCCGGATGGCGATGCGGTCGCCCTCGGCGACGCGGGCCCGGGCGTCGTCGACGACCGCGCCGTTCAACTGCACCGCGCCCTCGGCGATCAGCCGGGCCAGCCGCGAGCGCGACAGGGCCGCTTCCGCTGGCACATCGCGCGCCAGCGCCTTATCAAGGCGGTCGGGCGGTGCGGGCCCGAGAACGAAGGTCAGCGCGGGAGCCTCAGACATGGACACTCCGGGTCAGGACGGCGGCATCGGGCTCGACCCCAGCCTGAGGTTCCTCAAGCGACTGGTGACGATCCTGATGATCACCATGATCGCCGGGCTGATAACCGTCGTCGCGGTGATTGTCATCCGTTTCCCCACCGCCGGCGGCGACCTGCAGCTGCCCAAGGACATGGCGCTGCCGAAGGGCGAGCGGGCGAGCGCCGTCACCCAGGGGCGCGGCTGGATCGCGGTGGTGACCGACGGCGGCAAGTTGCTGGTTTTCGACGCGTTCACCGGGAAGCTGCGGCACAGCTACGACCTGGGCAACTAGGCGACTCAGGCGCGACCGCGGCCGCGCGCCGGGCCGCCGCCGCAGGCGCCGGACGGCCGGATCGACGGGCCGCCCCCCCGCAGCGCGCGGGCCGCGG
>JAKAJW010000340.1 GCA_021813645.1 Pseudomonadota bacterium
CCGTAACGGCGGCGGAAACCGCAGCCGCGTCGGCGCTGCCGCCAAGATGGGCGACGATCTCGCCCGCCGTGGCCTGCGCCACTTCCGTCACGCTGTCGAGCGCCTGGTCGCGAATCACGGCGATGCGCTTTTCGGACTCGGCCGCCTTCGCGGCGATTTCGGCATCCGCCTTGTGGGTGGCGGCGTCGAGATCGGCCTGGATTTCGGCCCGGGCCGCCGCGACGATCTTGGCCGCTTCGCTCCGCGCGTCGGCCAGCGCCTGATTGTAGGCGGCTTCCGCATGCACGGCGCGCTGCTTCAGCTCTTCGGCTGCCGCGATGTCGCGTTCGATCGTGCTCTTGCGCTCGGCCAGGATACCGCCGATCCGCGGCAAGGCGAGCTTCGAGACGATGAAGAACACCACCGCCAACGCCACCGCCAGCCAGAAGATCTGGTTGGCATAGGTGGAGAAGTCGAGTTGCGGCATCCCGCCTTCGGACGGCGCCCCCGCGGCGGCTGCGGCCGCGGCCTGAACAGCCTCTGTTGCCATCTCTTCCTCCGTCGATCTCAGGATCGGGCCGGCCCGGTCACGTCACGCGCACCGGCCCCGTGAGCCCTGCGATCAGAGCGCGAACATCAGCAGAAGCGCGACCAGGAAGGAGAAGATGCCGAAGGCTTCCGCGAAGGCGATACCGATGAACAGCATCGCGGTCTGCCCGGCGGCGGCCGACGGGTTGCGCAGCGCGCCCGACAGGAAGTTGCCGATGATGTTGCCCACGCCGATGGCGGCGCCGCCCATGCCCACGCAGGCCAGGCCCGCGCCGATGTAAGCGCCCATGGTCACGAGATTGCCGGTCATTTCCGATACTCCTTGAGGTGGAATTGAAAGGGCCGTCAGTGCCCGGGATGCAACGCATCCTTGAGGTAGACGACGGTCAGGATGGTGAAGACATAGGCCTGAACGAAGGCCACGATGAGCTCGAGCGCGTACATGCCTGCGATGGCGACCACCGAAACCGGCGAGATCACCGCGACGACGGCGAAGCCGGCGAACACCTCGAACACCGCGTGGCCGGCCATCATGTTGCCGGCAAGACGGATCGAGTGGCT
The DNA here is from genome assembly GCA_021813645.1 of Pseudomonadota bacterium. GTDB lineage: Bacteria > Pseudomonadota > Alphaproteobacteria > Rhodobacterales > Rhodobacteraceae > Solirhodobacter. The sequence goes on from JAKAJW010000340.1 coordinate 1,090, forward strand.
GACGGGCCGCACGAAGTAGGACAGCAGCTCGATCACGGCGAGCACGGGGCGCAGCGGCGCGGGCGCGGCATCGACCCAGAAGAGCTTGAGGAAGCCCGCGCCGTGGCGGACGAAACCGGTCACCGTCACAGTCAGGAAGACCGCGATGGCGAGCACGCCGGTGATGGCGAACTGCGCCATGACCGAGAAGGAGAACGGGATCAGCGCCAGGAAGTTGCAGGTGACGATGAACATGAAGATCGTCAGGACGTAGGGGAAGAAGGCCAAGCCGTCCTTGCCCGCCACGTCTTCGATCATGTTGCGCACGAAGCCATAGGCGAGTTCGCCCACCGACTGCATCCGGCTCGGCACCATGGCGCGGGCGGAGGTGGCCAGCACCAGCAGCGTGAAGATCGCCACCACCGCGATCGCCATCCAGAGCGTCTGGTTGGTGATCGTGTACCAATGCAGTTCATGCCCGCCGAAGAGCGGCTTGATGGTGAACTGCTCCATCGGGTGGATGGAAATTCCGGAAGACGTATCCGCCACCTCTAGTCCCCTTCGTCCTCGCTCCGGGCCTGCGTCCCGGCTTGTTTGGCGACTTCGCGGGCGGTCTGGAGCATGACATTCACCCCGGCCCCGAAGCCCAGCAATGTAAGCAGCACCAGGAAGACGGGCCGGGTGCCGAACACCCAATCGAGCCCCCAACCGATGCCGAAACCGATCAGAAGACCGGTCACCAGTTCGACGATCATCTGCCAGGCCATGTTCGCCTGGCTGATCCCCGTCGCCTCGCGTCTGCGCCGCCGGGGGCGGATGGTTTCCTTGGCCTTGGCGATCCGCTCGTCGAGCCGCTTGAGCCGCTCGTCATCGGGATCGGCCATGGCAGGAGCCCCCTTGGACAGTCGGCGCGAACCTAAGGCGGGGGGGCGCATGAGTCAAGCAGTCACGAGCCCGCGAGGTTTGCGATTATCGCATTGAAATTAAATGGAAACGCTGAGCGCTTGCGAAGCGGTCGCTGGGTGCGGGCAAGGTCTGGTGGCACCCGGCATATTCAACCGCGCGGTTGACGATCCGCCGGCGCCGGGCGAGACTTCGGCCATGTCCGACGCACTCGATCAAGTTTTCGCGGCGCTTGCCGATCCGACCCGCCGGGCGATCCTGGCGCTGTTGCTGGAAGACGACATGGCGGTGACCGATGTGGCGGAACCGTTCCAGATGTCGCTTGCCGCGATCTCCAAGCATCTCGCGGTATTGGCGGAAGCGGGTCTGATCAGCCAGGAGAAGCGGGGCCGGGTGAAATGGTGTAAGCTGGAGCCCGACGGGCTGAAGACGGCCTCGGTCTGGATGCAGGGCTTCGGGCAGTTCGAGCCGGTGAACCTGGATGCCTTCGAGCGTTTCCTGGCCGAGGAATTGGCCGAGGATCCGGTAGCCGACGACTGACGCCCCTACAGCGTCCGGCCGAAGCTCAGCGCGCCGTGACGAAGGGCGCGCCGGCGCGGATCCGGCCGATGATGGCTGCCGGCTGACCCGCTTCCTGCAATCGGAACAGCAGGGCCTCGGCCCGCTCGGCCGGCACGGCGGCCAGCAGGCCGCCGCCGGTCTGCGGATCGAACAGCAGCGCCGTGCGCGCGCTTTCCGGCGCGGCGACCCGCGCGCCGGCGGCGGCGCGGTTGGCGGGCGCCAGGGTCGAGGCCTGACCCTGGGCGGCGAGCGCCTCGGCTTCGGGCAGCAGCGGCAGGGCGGCGAGATCGAGTTCGGCCGCGACCCCGGAGGCATCGAGGATTTCGAGCAGGTGGCCGGCGAGGCCGAAGCCAGTCACGTCGGTCATCGCATGCGCCTCGGGCGCCAGGATCTCGGCGGCGAGGGCAAGAGGG
>JAKAJW010000350.1 GCA_021813645.1 Pseudomonadota bacterium
GGGTGAAGGCCTCCAGGCAGATCGCCGTGCCGTTGACCAGACCGTGGGTGGTGAAGATCCAGTCCGGGTCCACCGTCCAGCCGTGCCGGCTCTGCATCCACCAGCCGATCGCCTCCTTATAGGCGCGGTCGTCGCCGAAATAGCCGAAGACGCCGTGATCGACCATGCCCTGCAGCGCGTCCAGCACCACCTGCGGCGGCCGGAAATCCATATCGGCCACCCACATGGCGATGCCGGTCTCGCCGGAGACGCCGTAAAGCTTCTCCATCATGTCCCATTTGGCGCAATGGGTGCCGCGGCGGTCGATGATCTCGTCGAACGACATTTGGCCCTCCGTTTTCCGCGACCCTATCCCCTCCCGCGCCACAGGCAAGGGCAGATCTTCGGCTGCCGCGAGACTGTTCCTGATCTTTAGAGATACATGGGATGTCGTCCCAATCTGTGGCGGTTTCGCGAAACAGGGTTCCGGTCATGCAGAATTCTGGCGAACGTCATTCCCGCGCGCGCTCATGGATCACGCCCGTTGCGCGGCGCCCCCCTTTCGCCTAGATCCCAGACCATGAGCATCCGCCCGATCCTGATCCATCCCGACCCGCGCCTGCGCAAGCACTGCGAGCCCGTCGCCGCGCTCTCGCCCGAGCTCGTCAAGCTCGCCGAGGACATGCTGGAGACGATGTACGACGCCCCCGGCATCGGTCTCGCCGCGCCGCAGATCGGCGTGATGAAGCGGCTCCTGGTGATGGATTGCGTGAAGGATCCCGAGGCGCCGCCGAGCCCGATGGTGCTGTTCAATCCCGAGATCGTCTGGTCCTCGGCCGAGCGCAGCAGCTACGAGGAAGGCTGCCTGTCGATCCCCGAGCAATATGCCGAGGTCGAGCGTCCGGCCGAAGTGAAGGTGCGCTGGCTCACCCTCGACGGCGGTGCGGCGGAGGAGCATTTCACCGGCCTCTGGGCGACCTGCGTGCAACACGAGATCGACCATCTCGACGGCAAGCTGTTCATCGACTACCTCAAGCCGCTGCGCCGGCAGATGATCACCCGCAAGATGGAAAAGCTGAAGCGCGAGCGCGCCCGTGCCTGAGCCGTCCGACCGCCCGATCCTGCTCTGGCCCGATCCGCGGCTGCGCCAGGTGGCCGCGCCGGTAGGCACCCCCGGCCCCGAGATCCGCGCGCTCGCCGACGAGATGCTGCGCATCATGTATGCCGCCCCCGGCCGTGGCCTGGCCGGGCCGCAGATCGGCGAGATGCGGCGGATCTTCGTGATGGATGTCGCCTGGAAAGAGGGCACGCCGGAACCGCGCGTGCTGATCGATCCGGAAATCGCCGCCGCCTCCGCCGAGACCGCCACCCGCAGCGAAGGCTGCCTGTCGCTGCCCGGCGCCCCGGCCGAGGTCACCCGCCCGGCCGAGGTCACGCTGCGCTTCACCACGCTGGACGGCGCCCGGGTGGAAGAGACCTTCACCGGCTTCGCCGCCGCCTGCGTCCAGCATGAGCGCGACCATCTCGACGGCATCCTGATCCTCGATCATCTGGCCGAAGAGGCGCGTGCCGCCCTCGCCCCGGCGCTGGCCGCGCTCGACTCCCGATGACCCGCCCCTTCCTCCGCTGGCCGGACCGTCGCCTGCAAACCGCGGCCGCTCCGGTGACCGAGATCACCGATGAGATCCGCGCGATCTGGGCCGAAATGGTCGAGGCGATGGACGCCATGCCCGGCTACGGCCTGGCCGCGCCGCAGCTCGGCGTGATGCTGCGGCTCGCCGTGGTCGACTGTTCCGAAAAGCGCGGCCAGGCGATCCTGCTCGCCAATCCCGAGGTCCTGCACGCCTCCGTTCAGTTCCGCGACCATGAAGAAGCAAGCCCGAACCTGCCTGGCGTCGCCGCCGTGATCTCCCGCTCACGCGCGGTGACGGTGCGCTATCTGAACGCTTCCGGCACGATGGAAGAACGCGACTTCGTCAACCTCTGGGCCACCTCGGTGCAGCACCAGATCGACCACCTGAACGGTCGGATGTATTTCGACCGGCTGTCGCCGCTGAAGCGCAAGATGCTGCTGGCGCGGGCCGAGAAGATCGCGCGGCGGGCATGACCGGCGCGGCGGTCGCCCCGGCCGGCCCCCGGCGGCGCCAGGGGCCATCGACCAAAGGAGAGCGCAGATGAAGCTCGTGTTCATGGGCACGCCGGACTTCGCGGTGCCGATCCTCGAGGCGCTCGCGGCCCGACACGAGGTTCTCGCCGTCTACTGCCAGCCGCCGCGCCCGGCCGGACGCGGCAAGCAGCCCCGGCCCAGCCCGGTGCAGGCACGGGCCGAGGCGCTCGGCCTGCCGGTTCGCCATCCGAAGTCGCTGCGCGACCCCGAGGAACAGGCGGCCTTCGCCGCGCTCGGGGCCGACGCCGCCGTGGTCGCCGCCTATGGGTTGATCCTGCCGCAGCCGATCCTGGACGCGCCCGCAAAGGGCTGCCTGAATGTCCATGCTTCGCTCTTGCCGCGCTGGCGCGGCGCGGCGCCGATCCACCGCGCCATCTTGGCCGGCGACGCGGAAACCGGCGTCTGCATCATGCAGATGGACGCGGGGCTGGACACCGGCCCGGTGCTCCTCCGTCGCGCCCTTCCGATCGGGGCAGAGGAAACCACGGCCGAGCTGCACGACCGCCTCGCCGGGCTGGGGGCCGAGGCGATCCTCGACGCGCTCGACCGGCTCGACAGCCTGCGGCCCGAGCCGCAGCCGGAGGACGGCGTCACCTATGCCGCCAAGATCGACAAGGCCGAGGCGCGGGTGGACTTCGCCCGCCCCGCAGTGGAGGTGGATCGCCAGATCCGCGCCCTTTCGCCCTTTCCCGGCGCCTGGGTCGAGGTGGCCGGCGAACGGCTGAAGTTGCTGCGGTCCCGGCTTGCCCCTGGCCAGGGCGCGCCGGGCGAGGTGCTGCACGGGCTCACCATCGCCTG
>JAKAJW010000142.1 GCA_021813645.1 Pseudomonadota bacterium
CTTCACGGGCGGAAAAATAGGCCTTCTCGCGATCGCCGGCCGCGCCCGCGACGACTCGGGCAATGGCCGGGGCAAGAAACGCGCCGGATAGCCCGAGACCCGCCAGAACGGTTGCCTTGACGCCGCGCGCCGAGCCGATCAGCGGCGCCCCGTCGACCGTCGACACCGTGCGGAAGATGCGCTGTCCGGCCCGGCGCAGCGGGCTGTGGCCGGCAAGGCATCCGCCGATGCGTCCGAGCGCCAGCTCCGGTCTGCCCATGCCGATGGCGGTCACCCCCCCACCCCGGTCCCGCACCAGCGTCACCCCGCGATCGACATAGTGCATCACCGGCGCCTGGAGCGGCCCGGTGGATGCCGTCAGCAGGGCGGTTGCGGTCTCGAGCAGCAGCGTTCGGTCGCGCTCGGCGGCGGCGACGTGGGCGAGGATGGCGGAATCGTCGGCGAGCACGGCGTGGGCGGCCTCGATGGTTGAGCCGTGGACCTCGAGACGAGCGCTGCCGTCGCGGCGGAGCGCGGCCGCGCCCTCATGCGTCGAAAGCAGGCCGACTCCGCACTTTTCCAGCCAGCCCCTGAGGATCGGCTCCAGCCGCGCCCGCCTGAGCAGCACCGCATCGCGCAGGCGATAGGCCACGCCGCCCGGGCCCCGGCCATCGGGTAGGGGCTCGACCGCGTAGCCGAAATCGTGTGCCATGTGGCGCATGTGCCCAAGGGCGTCGGCGCTCTCGGCGGTCTCGGCGACGAAGATCGGATCGAGGCGTTGGAGACCCGGCCGGCCGTGGAGGCGAGCAAGCAGCCGAAGCGTCTCCGAGGTCGTTTCCTTGAGCAGCGCCCAGGTCTCGGGCCGCGTTGCGGCCATGACCGAGAGGTCGAAGCCGTGCGGCAGGCGGAAGCCGGAGGAGGGCTCGCTCACGAGGCAGACCGTCTTGTGGTGATCGGCCGCCAGCAGCCCCGCCAGCAGTGCTGCGAGCGGCGTCGACCCGAAAATGGCAAAGTCGTAAGCGGCTTCCGGCATCAGCCCGGCGCACTGATGATGATCCGGATCAAAGGCAGCGAACACAAAGGCGTGTCACCGTGCATTTTCCGCCGGATTCGCCTAATAGATGCAGCCGTCGGCCCATGCGCCGAAAGGAAGCCCGCTGAACCCATGCTCTGGTTGCTCACCATCACGATCACGGTCGCCGTTGCCGCTGCCCTCTATTACGCGGCCAGCGGACGCGTGGTCAACGCGGGGGCCGCGGCCGGATTCGATGCGACGACCTCGCATTTCCGGCTGCAACTGGCCGAGATCGAGGCCGATATTGCCGCCGGCCGGCTGGCGGCGGCGGAGGCGATCGCCGCAAAGGCCGAGCTCGCCCGAGAGCGTCTCCGCCAGCAGAAGGAAGCGGCGGCGACAGCCGCGCCCCGGCTGGGACGGCTGGGCGCGGTGGCGCTCCCCGCATCGATCGCCGGCGTCGCCGTCATCGCCTTTGCCACCTATGCTTTCCTTGGCAGCCCCAACCTGCCGTCCGAGCCGCTTGCTTCGCGCGCCGATGCCGCCGGGCCGCAGATGAGCCTCGACGACGCCGTGAAGGCCGTGGAGGCGCGACTGGCGTCTCACCCGGACGACATCAAGGGGTGGAGCGTCATCGCGCCGGTCTATATGCGGGCCGGCCAATACGCCAAGGCCGAGCACGCCTTCCGCCAGATCCTGGCGCTGTCGCCACCGACCGCCGATGCGGAAACGGACCTCGCCGAAGCCCTGATGATGCAGAACGGCGGGAATGCGACGGGCGAGGCGGCTGACCTGTTGCACAAGGCCACCGCCCTCGATCCCAGGCTCGTGCGGCCGCGCTTCTACCTCGCGGCGGACGCCATGCGGAGCAAGGATTACGCGAGCGCCGTCGCGCAATGGCAGCAGATCATCGCGCTCGGCACCGACGCCGACCCCTGGATGCCGACGGCAAAGGCGGGCCTCACGGCGGCGGAAGCCGGCCGCGACGGCAAGCCGTTGCCGCAAGAGCCCGCGTCCGCGCCCGCCGCCGCGCCGGCCCCGGCCGCCGGCGGCCCGGCCCAGAACCCGGCCATCCTCGGCATGGTCAATGGGCTCGCCGACCGCCTGAACAAGCAGGGCGGCACGGTCGCCGAGTGGACGCAGCTCGTGCGCTCGCAGATCGTGCTGGGCGATATCGCCAAGGCGCAGGCGGCCTACGACAGCGCGCGCAAGGCCTACCCCAAGGCCGCCGACCGCGCCGAACTCGACGACCTCGCCGCCCAGGCGGGGCTCAAGCTCGACGGGGGAGCCAAATGAGCAGCGAAACGGCGGGGAGCCGCCCCGTTCCGCGCAAGCGCCTCGGCCGCAAGCAGAAGCGCCTGCTGATCATCGCCGGCGTGGGGGCTGTGCTGGCCCTCGCGCTGGCCCTGATCCTGACGGCCCTGAGCAACCAGATCGTCTTCTTCTATACGCCGGGTGACGCCCTGGCCAAGCATGTCGCGGTCGGCCAGGCCATCCGGCTCGGCGGGCTGGTCAGGCAGGGCTCCTGGAAGAAGAACGGCGACGACAACACCTTCGTCCTGAGCGACGGCAAGGCCGAGATGACGGTGAGCTTCAAGGGTATCCTGCCCGATCTCTTCCGCGAGGGGCAGGGCATCGTCGCCGAAGGAAGCATCGGCGCCGACGGAGTCTTCACTGCCACCAACGTGCTGGCCAAGCACGACGAGAACTACATCCCCAAGCAGATCGTCGACGACCTGAAGAAGCGCGGCGAATGGCGGCCGGACGATCCGCAGGCAGCGCTGGAGTCGATGCGGTGACGATCGAGCTCGGCCATTTCGCGCTTATCCTCGCCTGCGCCGTGGCGGCGATGTCGACGCTTATGGGCTTCGCCTTCTGGCGGAGCGAGGGTCGCGTCACGCTCTACCTCCGGCAGGCGGCGGTCCTGCAGTTCCTGCTCGTCGCCGTCGCG
>JAKAJW010000079.1 GCA_021813645.1 Pseudomonadota bacterium
TGCGCGGCATGGCGCAGCCTGACTATCGCCAGCTGATCGCAGTGGACCGGCTCGGCGGGGTGGCGATCCACTCCGGGGCGAAGGCGCTGGGAACCTGGGCGGAGGCGCGTGGCAAAAACTGCGCGGCGGGCGGCAACCTTCTGTCTTTCCATGGGGTTCCAGCCGCGATGGTGGCCGGGTTCGAGGCCGCGCCGGGCAGCCTTGGCGACCGGTTGATGGTGGCCCTGCGCACGGGGCTGGCCGAAGGCGGCGAAGCGGGGCCGGTGCATTCGGCGGGGCTTCTGGTGGTCGATCAGGAAAGCTGGCCCTTCGTCGATCTGCGCATCGACTGGGCCGAGGATCCGATCGGCGCGCTTGCTTCCGCCTGGGACGTCTACAAACCGCAGGCGGCCGATTATGTCACGCGCGCGCTCAATCCGGTCGCGGCGCCATCCTACGGCGTGCCGGGCGACGAATAGTCGGCCGGCGCCGCGACATGGCGGGCCGCGGCCCGACTGGCCTGGGCGATCGCCTGCGCCAGCGCGGCCCCGGCGGCGTGGGTGGCGGCCAGCGTGCCGGTGAAGCAGTCGCCCGCGCCATGGGTGCTGACGACCGGCACCCGCTCGGCCGGGCGGCTGCCTGCGCCGAACCGGCCGGCCCAAGCCACCCCGGCGCCGCCGGCGGTAACGATGGCGGTGGGGACCTGCCGGGTCAGCGCGCGGGCGGCGGCCAGCGCGGTGTCGAGATCGCCGACCGGCTGGCCGGATTGCGCCGCCGCCTCGACCGCGTTGACGATCAGCATGTCGACGGCGGCGAGCAGGTCGGGAGCCATGTGCCGCATCGGCGCGGCGTTCAGGATCACCGTCAGGCCGGCGCGCCGTGCGGCCGTGGCGGCGGCGCGGTTCGCGGTCTCGGGGATTTCGTTTTGCAGCACAAGCGCCTGCGCCCCCCGCCAGAGCGCCGGCTCGGCCAGGCCGTCGGGATCGAGGGAGAGATTGGCGCCCGAGACGATCGCCGCGCCGTAGTCGCCCGTCGGCTCGCAAATCGCCACCGAAATGCCGGTTGCCAGTTCGCTTTCCGCGATCCGGTCGGCGTCGATGCCGGCCGCCGCGAGGCGCGCGCGCAGGGCGCGGCCGAACACATCGCGGCCGGTGCAGCCGACGAACCGCACCTCGGCGCCGGCGGCCCGGGCCGCCAGGGCCTGATTGCCTCCCTTGCCGCCGAATTTCGGTCGCCAGCTCTGCCCGGTCACGGTTTCGCCGCGGGCGGGCAGATGCGGCGCCTCGAGCAGGATGTCGTAATGCAGGCTGCCGACCACGACGACGATAGGGGGCATTCTGACCTCCGTTCGCGCCCGATCCTAGGCGCCGGCGGCGCGCACGGGAAGGGAGGTCGTGGCGGTCAGCCGGCCGGACCGGTCAGGAAACCGCGACCGGCTCCCCGCTATTGGCGGTTTGGGCGCGGCGCTTGCGCAGGGCGTCGGCAGTGAAGTTGCGCGACAGCCCATGGTAGAGCGGCTCGGGTGAGATCAGCCGCGACACCCCGAAGCCGATCATCGCAGTGGCCATGATCGGCACCAGATTGGCGTTGTTGTCTGTCATCTCGACGATGATGACGAAGGCGGTCATCGGCGCTTGGACCACGCCGGCGAAATAGCCCGCCATGCCGAGCACGGCCGCCAGGCCGATGGAGGTGCCGAGCGCCATGCCAATGGTCGAGCCCAGTCCGGCCCCGACCGCGAGCGAGGGCGCGAAGAGCCCGCCCGGGATCCCCGAAAGCGTCGAGGCGAGGGTGGCGATGAACTTCACCAGGAAGAACTCGGCCGGTAGCGCGGTGCCTTCGATCGCGCCGCGGGCCTGGGCATAGCCGGTGCCGAAGGTTTGCCCGCCGGTGGCCACACCGATGGCGGCGACCACGAGACCGGCGACCAGAGCGACCAGGATCACCCGGCGGCGCTGCGCGATGTTGCGCCAACGGCGGATGCGCTTGGTGATCGCCAGGACCCCGGTGGAAAAGGCAGCGCCAAATCCCCCGCCGATCACGCCGCAGGCGATCACCAGCGGCCAGTCGCCGGGAAAGATGGAGGTCTGCGCCGCAAGGCCGTGATAGGTGCCGAAATAGGTGTAGTTACCGACCAGGACGAGCGAGGCGATACCAGAGATGATCACCGTGTAGAGCACGATGCCATTGGTCCGGGCCTGGTAGGAGCGGCTCATTTCCTCGATGGCGAAGACCACCCCTGCGAGCGGCGTGTTGAACGCCGCCGCGATGCCGGCGGCTGAGCCGGCCAGGATCAGGCCGCGGGCATGCACCAGCCGGCCGATCTTGCCCGCCTTCAGCATCAGCGCCGCGCCGATCTGCACCGTCGGCCCCTCACGGCCGATCGAGGCGCCGGCGCCGAGCGCCAGCACGGTCATCACCACCTTGCCGATCACCACCTTCATCGTCAGGTAGCCGCCGCGGTTCTCGTCCTCGTGCAGGTGGCGCGCGGTGATGACCTGGGGAATGCCGGACCCCTGGGCGCCCTGGAAGTGCATGTCGGTTGCCACGGCGAAGCCGACGAAGGCCAGCGGGGTCAGCACCAGCGGGATGTAAGCGTGCCAGCCGCCGGTGGTGATGCGTTCGAAAACCTGCTGCGCCATGTCGGCGACCGAGGCGAAGGCGGCGGAGACCAAACCGATGGCGATGGCGCCGAGCCAGAACACCAGCCGCGCGCGCCAGTGCCGCGGCGAGACCATCAGCGCCTTGGAACGCCGCAACACCCTCAGCCGCCGGTAGCCCTGCGCCATCTGCCCCTCCGTTTGATCCCCTGCCGATGCACCTTTGGCCGGGGCTGTGCAACCCCTTTGCTGCAGTTTTGCCAAGAAATAAGGCGGTTTCGCCCAATCCGGCGTCGCGCGGCGCGGCTGAGGTTGACACCGCCCGCGTCTCGGCGAAGCTCGGCCCGGCAATCAGGGGGAA
>JAKAJW010000191.1 GCA_021813645.1 Pseudomonadota bacterium
TGGGTAAGGATGCCCGCTACGTGCCGGGCTGGGACTGCCATGGCCTGCCGATCGAGTGGAAGATCGAGGAACAGTACCGCGCCAAGGGGCTGAACAAGGACGACGTGGACATCGTCGCCTTCCGCCAGGAGTGCCGCAAATTCGCCGAGGGCTGGATCGACGTCCAGCGCGCGGAGTTCAAGCGGCTCGGCGTGATCGGCAATTGGGAAGATCCCTACCTCACCATGAATTTCCATGCCGAGGCGGTGATCGCCGGGGAGTTCATGAAGTTCCTGATGAACGGCTCGCTCTACCAGGGCTCGAAGCCGGTCATGTGGTCGCCGGTCGAAAAGACCGCGCTGGCCGAGGCCGAGGTGGAGTATCACGACCACACCAGCCACACGATCTGGGTGCGGTTTCCGGTGGTTAGAGCGGTCACGACCACGATCCACGGTGGGGACCCTGATACGCGCACCTACGACAAGGAGCACGCTCGGTCCGAACAGCTCAAGGCAGCGAAGGTGGTGATCTGGACCACCACGCCCTGGACCATCCCGCAGAACCGTGCCGTCTGCTTCAACCCCGAGATCGGCTACGGGCTCTATGAAGTCACCGGCCGGCCGGAGCAGAGCCAGGCGACGATCGGCGAGTATCTCGTTCTGGCCGACCGGCTGGCCGAGAGCGTCTTCGGCGCGGCGAAGCTGGAGGCGTCGATGTATCGCCGCCTGGGCGACGTCTCGGCCGAGGAGCTTGGCGGGCTCAAGCTGGCGCATCCGTTCCGGGGCGTCGAGGGCACGCAGGGCGAGTGGGATTTCGACGTGCCGATGTTGCCCGGTGCGCATGTCACCGATGACGCCGGCACCGGCTTCGTCCATACCGCGCCGAGCCACGGCGATGACGACTATCAGATCTATCTGGAGTTCCGGGACGCCTTCCCGGAGCTGAAGATGACCTACAACGTCGAGGCTGACGGCTCCTACCGGGCCGATCTGCCGCTGTTCGGCGGCCTGGCGATCCTGACGGCCGAGGGCAAGGAAGGCCCGGCCAATGTCGAGGTCATCAAGCAGCTCGCCTATGCCGGCAAGCTCTTCGCCAAGGGCAAGATCAAGCATTCCTACCCGCATAGCTGGCGCTCCAAGGCGCCGCTGATCTACCGCAACACGCCGCAGTGGTTCGTGGCGATCGATCGCGCGCTGGAGGACGGGCTGAACGGTGCTACCGGCCAGGATACGATCCGGGCGCGGGCGCTGAAATCGATCGAGGATCTGGTCGCCTTCCATCCGATTTCGGGCAAGAACCGGCTGCATTCGATGATGGAGACCCGGCCGGACTGGGTGCTGAGCCGGCAGCGCGCCTGGGGCGTGCCGCTGACCTGCTTCGTGAAGAAGGGGTCACGGCCGACGGATCCGGATTTTCTGCTGAAGGATGCGGAAGTGAATGCCCGCATCGTCGCCGCCTTCGAAAAAGGCGGGGCGGATGTTTGGTATGTGCAAGGCTTCAAGGAGCAGGTGCTGGCCGGGTTGTACGATCCGCAGGCCTATGAGCAGGTGTTCGACATCCTCGACGTCTGGTTCGACAGTGGCTCGACCCATGCCTTCGTGCTGCGCGACCGGCCGGACGGCGTGCCCGACGGGATCGCAGACCTCTACATGGAAGGCACCGACCAGCATCGCGGCTGGTTCCATTCCTCGCTGCTGCAGGCCTGCGGCACGATCGGCCGCGCGCCCTACCGGGGCGTCGTCACCCACGGCTTCACGCTGGACGAGAAGGGCATGAAGATGTCCAAGTCGCTCGGCAACACGGTGGTGCCGCAGGAGGTGATCGACCAATACGGTGCCGATATCCTGCGGCTCTGGGTGGCGCAGTCGGATTACACGGTGGACCAGCGGATCGGGCCCGAGATTCTGAAGGGCACCGCCGACAGCTACCGCCGGCTGCGCAACACGCTGCGCTTCGTGCTGGGCAACCTCAAGGGCTTCGACGAGGCCGAGCGGGTCGCGCCGGAGGCGATGCCGGAGCTGGAACGCTGGGTGCTGCACCGGCTCGCCGAACTCGACGCCGAGGTGCGGCGCGGCTATGCGGGCTATGATTTCCAAGGCGTGTTCCAGAAGCTGTTCCAGTTCTGCACCGTCGATCTATCGGCGCTTTACTTCGACGTTCGCAAGGACGCGCTTTATTGCGACGCGCCGGACAGCCTGCGCCGTCGCGCGGCCCGAACCGTCTTGGACCTGCTGTTCCATCGGCTGGTGACCTGGCTCGCCCCGATCCTGGTCTTCACCATGGAGGATGTCTGGCTCGCCCGCTTCCCGGACGAGGCGGATTCGGTGCATCTGCACGACATGCCGGCGACCCCGGCAGCCTGGCACGATGCCGAGCTGGCCGCGAAATGGGAGCAGGTGCGGGCGGTGCGCTCGGTGGTGACCGGGGCGCTGGAGGTGCAGCGCACGGCCAAGGTGATCGGCGCCAGCCTCGAGGCGGCGCCGGTGGTGCATGTCGCCGATCCGGACGTGGCCAAGCTGCTGCACGGCATCGATTTCGCCGAGATCTGCATCACCTCGGCCATCGAGGTGACCACCGATCCGATGCCGCAGGAGGCCTTCCGTCTGCCCGAGGTGCCGGGTGTCGGCGTGGTGTTCGAGGCTGCCGAGGGCGAGAAATGCCAACGCTGCTGGCGCATCCTGCCCGATGTCGGGGCGCATGCCCATGCCGGAACCTGCGCCCGCTGCAATGAGGCCTTGGGCTAGGATGGCGCGGCGGAGCTTCGACACGCCGACCGGAACGGTCACCGTCGAAGCGACGCCGGAAGCGATCACCGGCCTACGCTGGGGCGGAGCGGCGGCGGACTACAGCCCGCTGCTGCGCATGGCCGAGGCGCAGGTCGCCGGCTATTTCGCCGGGCAGCGGCAGGCGTTCGACCTGCCGCTGGCCCACGCCGGCGGCGAGCTGCAGCAA
>JAKAJW010000015.1 GCA_021813645.1 Pseudomonadota bacterium
CAGCAGATGGCTGACGGTCTGCGAAACCGCGAAGGCCTGCAGGGACAGGCTGGCCCCCGCCGCTGCGAGGCCGGCGACCAACCCGGTCAGAACCGCCACCCCAACCACCTGCCGCGGCACCTGGTCGTCGCCCGACCAGGACATGATATAGGGCGCCCAGCCGACTTCCGACATCCGCAGCAGCAGTAGCGCGGCGGTGGACACCAGGGCGAAGACGCCGAAATCGGCCGGGCTCAAGACCCGCGCCGCCGCGATGAACAGGATCAACTGCGAGGCCTGCGAGATCACCCGCTCGGCCACGGTCCAGGCCCCCCCGCCAAGCGTCGCCGAGAAACTCGGGCCGCGCGGGTCTCCGGTCGGTTCGGTCATGGCGGCGTCGCGCTCCACTGGCCAATCGGACTCGCGCACCCGCCCCACAGTGCCCGAGCCCTGTCCGGATAGGGATATTTCCGCCGATCTGGCAATTCGCATTTTCGTCCAAGCTGATTGCCCGGGCCGGTTCCGCGCAATTGGCCCGGCCTGGGCGTTTCGGAAAGCATCCATATTTCAATGTGTTGAAAATGTGGCGGCGAAACGTCTGCAAAGTGTTTCGCTGCGGGAAACACACCATCATTAACAAAAGCCTAACCCGGAGCGGCGGCCTCGCTTATGCCTCGTAATGGGTATGATTCGGCTTGGCGTTCCCAAAGTTGGGGCCAAATCGAAGGTGACGTGTAATGATGCGGGAATTCGAGTCGATCTTGATAGGCCCAGGGGCCCTGCCTGTGCGGACCCTGCATCCGCACTTGCCAGAACTTGCGCCGCCTCAGCCCGCCATCGCGGCGCCGGCGCTCTGGAAGCTGGCGCTGGACAAGGGCGCGGCGGCCCTCGGCCTCCTGTTCTTCGCGCCCTTCCTGATCGGCATCAGCCTGATCATTCTATGCGTCGAGGGCGGGCCGATCTTCTACGCGCATGAGCGCATCGGCCAGGGCGGCCGGCCGTTCCGCTGCCTGAAGTTCCGCACCATGGCCGTCAACGCCGATCGACTGCTCGCCGATCTGCTGGAGCGCGATCCGGCCGCGCGCCGGGAATGGCAGGATACGCGCAAGCTCGCCCGCGACCCCCGCATCAGCCGGCTCGGCGCGATCCTCCGGCGCAGCAGTCTCGACGAGTTGCCGCAGTTCCTGAACGTGCTTAAGGGCGAAATGTCCATGGTGGGGCCGCGCCCGGTTGTGACCGAGGAACTCCATCATTACGGTCCATTCCTGGCGGACTACCTCTCCGTTCGCCCCGGCCTGACCGGCCTTTGGCAGGTCTCCGGACGCAGCGACACCAGCTTTGAAGAGCGGGTGGCGCTCGATACACGCTACGTCCGCAGCCAAAGCTTCGTCGCCGACCTGCGCATTCTGTGCCGCACGGTCTGGGTGGTTCTGCGCGGCAAGGGCGCGCGCTGAGCGTTCAAAGGACGGAATAGATGGCATATGCGACCAGGGCCCAGAATGCGGCGCATCCCAACACGACAGCCGTCCGCACCGTCGCCGGCGATACCGGCAGCGACCATTGCGGATCGGGGCGCCAGCCCCGCTCGGCTGTTCGGCGGGCCTTCTTGAACAACGGCCGATCCCTTCCCCTGCCGGGCGACTGCCAGGCGGCGCCGGCCATCATCGGCGACGCGACCCGGAGTACCGCGGCATGGGGATAAGCATCCACCCGTTGCATGAGAATTGCACCTCGGTTTTCGTTCCAGGCAAAGGGGATCACGCCAAAATGGCTAAAATGCGGCTAGTTTTGGCCATCGCGACGACAGGCCGGCGCGAAATCCTCTCGCGGACGCTGGCCGATCTCGTCAACCAGAGCCGCCAGCCCGATCTGGTGGTCGTCAGCGTCGCCGGCCCGGAAGACTACGACGCGAAGCTGCTGTCGCTGCTGCCCTGGCCCTTGCTGATCGTCACCGGCCCCAAGGGCCTTTGTGCGCAGCGCAACCGCGCGCTGGAGGTCTTGCAGCCGCAGGACCTGCTGATGCTGATCGATGACGACTTCCTGCTGGCCCCCGACTACCTCGCCAGGGTCGAGCAGCTCTTCGTCGCGGCGCCGGATATCGTCATGGCCACCGGCAAGGTGCTGGCCGACGGCATTTGCGGGCCGGGCCTCAGCTTCGCCGAGGGGCACGCAAAGCTGATCGCCGCCGGCTCGGGGCCGGAGGCCGACACGGCGCGGCTGGAAGAGGCCTACAACGGCTACGGCTGCAACATGGCGGTGCGCGCCCGCCCGGTGGTCGCGGGCCGGCTCCGCTTCGACGAGCGCCTGCCGCTCTATGCCTGGCTGGAAGATGTCGACTTCTCGCGGCGGCTCGCCGAGGCCGGGCGCATCGTTCGGGCGGAAGGCCTGACCGGCGTCCATCTCGGCACCAAGACCGGCCGGCAAAGCGGGCTGCGGCTGGGCTATTCGCAGATCGCCAATCCGCTCTATCTGATCGGCAAGGGCACGATGGCGCCGCGCCGCGCTTATCGCCTGATGGCCCGCAACTTGGCCGCCAATCTGCTGCGCGCGTTCCGGCCCGAACCCTGGGTCGACCGCCGCGGCCGGCTGCGGGGCAATCTGCTGGCCCTCGCCGATCTGCTGCGCGGCCGGGTCGCGCCCGAACGGGTCTTGGCCCTGGGCTAGCCCGGCCTAGCCGGCCGTGGTGGCAAGCCGGAAGCCGTCGGGGATCCGGTCGATGTCCTCCAGCACCTGCGCCGCCATCACCTCGCCCACCTTGGGCGCCAGGCCGAAGCCGATCTTGAAGCCGCCATTGGCGACGAAATGGCCTGGCCGGCCCGGCCACCGGCCCAAGAGCGGCGCCCGGCTGGCCGCGCGCGGCCGCACCCCGGCCCAGCGGCCCACCACCTCGGCGCCGGCCAGCGCCGGCACCGCGGCCACCGCCTTCGCCAGCAGCGCGTC
>JAKAJW010000186.1 GCA_021813645.1 Pseudomonadota bacterium
CGAAAGCCTGACCGGGCTGATCGACCGGATCGCCGCCGAAGTGACCCAGGTCGAGGCGGCGGCGTGAGCGAGGAGGAGCCCTCCACGCTCCTGCGGGGGCGGGCGGAGGCGCTGGCCGCGCCGCTGCCGCCGCTCTTGGCGGAGGCGGAGCGGTTGGCCGCGGCGGTGATGCTGGGCGAGCACGGGCGCCGCCGCGCCGGGATGGGCGACGAGTTCTGGCAATACCGGCCGGCGCATATCGGCGACGATGCCCGCGCCGTGGACTGGCGCCGCTCGGCCCGGTCGGATGCGCATTTCGTGCGCGAGAAGGAATGGCAGGCGGCGCAGACCGTCTCGCTCTGGGTCGACGTATCGCGTTCGATGGGCTTTTCCGGCGAGCGCGGCCGGCCGAGCAAGGCGGACCGCGCCCGGCTTCTGGCGCTGGCCGCCACCGTGCTTCTGATCCGCGCCGGCGAGCGGGTAGGGCTGGCCGACGGCAGCCTGGCGGCGCGCGGCGGCCACGCCCAGCTGCTGCGGCTGGCCGAGGCGCTGCCGCTGGACGACCCGGCGGATTACGGCCAGCCGCGGGCCGAGGCGCTGGTTCCGCATGGCCGGGCGCTGTTCCTGTCGGATTTCTTCGGCGATCCGCGGTCGGTCGAGGCGGCTCTGACCCGTGCCGCCGACCAAGGCGTGCGCGGGGTGCTGCTGATGGTGCTCGACCCGCAGGAGGAAAGCTTTCCCTTCGCCGGGCGCACCAATTTCGAGAGCATGACGGGCGCGCTGCGCCACGAAGTGCTGCAGGCGCGCGATCTGCGCGGCCGCTACGCCGGGCGGCTGGCCGAGCGCAAGGAACGGCTGCGGCTGCTGGCGCAGGCGACCGGCTGGCAGTTCTCCTGCCATCACACCGACGCGGCGCCGGCCGCGGCGCTGCTTTGGCTCTACCGGGCGTTGGAGCGCCGGACGTGATGTGGACGATCGGCCCGCTGGGCTTCACCACCCCCTGGTTGCTGCTCGGCCTGATCGCCCTGCCGGTGCTGTGGATCCTGTTGCGGGCGATCCCGCCGGCGCCGATCCTGCGGCGGTTTCCGGGCGTGGTGTTGCTCTTGGGCCTGAAGGACGACAAGGCCGAGACCGACAAGACGCCGTGGTGGCTGCTGCTGCTGCGCAGCCTGGCGATCGGGGCGGTGATCCTGGCCTTCGCCGGGCCGGTGCTGCATCCGGACAAGCGGGCGGACGGGACCGGCCCGCTGCTGATCGCGTTGGACGGCACCTGGGCGGATGCGCGCGACTGGCCACGGCGGATCGAGCATGTCCAGCAAGTGCTGACCGAGGCGGGCCGGGCCGGCCGGCCGGTCGCCGTCGTCAGCCTGACCGACCTGCCGGAGGGGCCGCTGCCGATCCAGGCGGCCGACAGCTGGATGGCGCGGCTGCCGGGCATCCAGCCCAAGCCCTGGGCGCCCGACCCCAAGGCGCTGGCCGCCTTCGAGGGTCGGCTGAGCGGCGGTTTCGAGACCTATTGGCTGGCCGACGGGCTCGACCATCCCGGCCGGCTGGCGCTGCTGGCGGCGCTGCAGAGCCACGGCCGGGTGACGGTGTTCGAGACCCAGCACCCGATCTACGGGCTGCGGCCGCCGCAGTTCCAGGACGGGGCGACCCTGCTTACCGTGCTGCGCGCTCGCCCGACCGGCGCCGCCACGGTGGATCTGGTCGCCAACGGCCCCGACCCGAGCGGGGTGGCGCGCGAGTTGGCCCGGGTCAGCGCCGCCTTCAAGGACGGCCAGACCGAGGCCCAGGTGAAGCTGTCGCTGCCCTCCGAGATCCGCAACCGGCTGACCAGCTTCGCGGTGGGCGGCGAACGTTCCGCCGGCGCGGTGAGCCTGACCGACGACACGCTGCGGCGGCGCAAGGTGGCGCTGATCGCCGGCGCCCCGGATCAGGAGCAGCTGGTGCTGCTGTCGCCGCTGCACTACCTGAAGGAGGCGCTGGCGCCCAATGCCGATATCCTCGAGGGCAAGTTCGGCGACCTGATGCTGGCCGATCCCAACGTCATCGTCCTGGCCGATGTGGCGCGGCTGCCGGCCGAGCAGGAGGATGCGCTGATCGCCTGGGTGAAGAAGGGCGGCACGCTGCTGCGGTTCGCCGGCCCGCTGCTGGCGCAGAGCGACGTCAGCCGCGACCAGGAGGACCCGCTGATGCCGGTCCGGCTGCGGTCCGGCGGGCGCGAGGTCGGCGGGGCGATGAGCTGGGGCGCGCCGAAGGGCCTGCGGCCCTTCCCGGAAGGCTCGCCCTTCTACGGCCTGCCGATCCCGCAAGAGGTGACGGTGCGCGAGCAGGTTCTGGCCCAGCCCGACCCCGCGCTGGCGCAGCGCACGATCGCCAGCCTGTCGGACGGCACGCCGCTCGTTACCCGCAAGGCGCTGGGGCAGGGCCAGGTGGTGCTGTTCCACGTCACCGCCAATGCCGAATGGTCCTCGCTGCCGCTGTCGGGGCTGTTCGTGCAGATGCTGGACCGGCTCGCCGTCGCCTCGCGGCCGACCGAGCCCACCGCAGAGGAGCTGAAGGGCACCGTCTGGCAGCCGGCGAAGCTGCTCGACGCCTTCGGCGCCCCCTATGAGGCGGGCCAGATGGCCGGCATCTCCGGCACGGCGCTGGCCGCCGGCGTCCCGAGCGCGGCCACCCCGCCCGGGCTTTATGCCGCGCAGAAACGGCGGATGGCGCTGAACGTGATCGGGCCGAAAACCGCGCTCGTGGCCGATAGCTGGCCGGCCGGGGTGACGGTGGAGGGCGTGGTGACGAGCCGCGAGCGGCCGTTGAAGGGCGCGATCCTGATCGCGGCGCTGATCGCGCTGATGCTCGACGTGATCGCCTCGCTCTGGCTGTCCGGGCGGCTGCGCGGGCCGCGCGCGGGCCTGGCTGCGGCGATCTGCGCCCTTTTGCT
>JAKAJW010000289.1 GCA_021813645.1 Pseudomonadota bacterium
CCCCCGCCCCGCTGCGCCGCCCGCCTGGCCGCGCCCGCCCTCTTGCCTGCCTGCCGGCCGGCTGGGCGAGCCGCCGACCGGGGCGCGGGTGGCGGTGGCCGGTCTGGTGCTGGTGCGGCAGCGGCCGGGCACCGCCAAGGGGGTCGTCTTCGTCACCCTCGAGGACGAGACCGGCACCTGCAACGTCGTGGTCTGGGCCAAGGTCTTCGCCCGTTTCCGCCGCGCGGTGATCGCCGGCCGGTTGCTGCGCGTCACCGGCCGGATCGAGCGCGAGGCCGGCATCACCCATCTGATCGCCGAGATCATCGAGGATCTCTCCCCCCTGCTCGACGAACTGCTGCGCCCCGCCCCGCCAGCGGAGATGGGGCCAGCGGAGGCGGGGCCAGTGGAGGCGGGGCCAGTGGAGGCCGAGCCGCCGGGCACCGCGGCCATGGCCCGCACGCCCCTGTGACGGATCCCCGCAGGCCGCGCCCTCACGGGCTTGTGGCCTTCCCCCGGCGCGGGCCGCATGTTAGCTGCCGCCATCCCCAGCCTACCGGCCCACCCCACCGGGAGCCTCCCATGACTGCAAGCACCCTGATCGGCGTCGGACTGTTCATCGTCCACATCGTCCTGTTCGCCATCATCGTCCAGATCACCCGCGGCCTGCGCCGCGCCGAACGCGCCCAGATCCGCGCCGAAGAAGCCCGCGCCTATCAGATCTAGGCCCGGCCCTGCCGGTCCGCCCCGTCGGTGCCCCGTCGGTGTGAAATCGGTGCGGTATCGGTGCGATGTCGGTATAGTTCACCCATTGAACCATCCGGCCCGTCGAGGCTTGCGCGCTGCGCTTTGCAAACCTAAGCTGCAAAGGCTGCAAACCGTCCTTTTCGCCCCTCAGGCCCGATGCCCGCCCAGAAGCTCTATGCCGGCACCACGCTGCGCGAGACCCGGACACGGCTCGGGCTAAGCCAGCGCGCCTTTGCCGAAAAGCTTGGCATTTCCTTGCCTTACCTCAACCAGATGGAAAACAACCACCGCCCGCTCTCGGCCGCGGTGGTGCTTTCGCTGGCCGCCGAATTCGGCTTCGACGTCACCGCATTGTCGACCGGCGACGCGGAGCGTCTGGTCACCGACATGCGCGAGGCGCTGGCCGATCCGGTCTTCGCCACCCCGGCGCCGGGCCTCGCCGACCTCCGCCTCGCCGCCTCCAACGCCCCCGCCCTCGCCCGCGCCTTCCTGCATCTGCACCGCGCCTACCGGCAGACCCACGAGCGTCTCGCCTCGCTCGACGAAGCGCTCGGCCGCGCCGAGGCGCAGCCCTCGCCCTGGGAGGAAGTGCGCGACTTCTTTCACTATTGCGACAATTACATCGATGCCGTGGACCGGGCCGCCGAACGCTTCGCCGGCCAGGCCGCCGATCCGGTCGACGCCGCCCGCGCCGCCCTCGCGCAGCGCGGCATCGCCCTCGCCCTGACCGACGCCGACGAGCTGCGCGCCTACGACCCCGTGGCCAAGACCCTCACGCTCTCGCACCGCGCCGCCGCCGCGACCCAGCGGTTCCAGCTCCTGCACCAGGTCGCCCTGTTGACCCAGAACGAGCTGCTGGAGGCCACCCTCGACCTCGCCCGTTTCCAGACCGAGGCCGCCCGCGCCATCGCCAAGATCGGCATGGCCAATTACTTCGCCGGCGCGGCGCTCTTGCCCTACCGCCCCTTCCTCGCCGCGGCGCAGGAGATGCGGCACGATCTGGAACGCCTGGCGGACCGGTTCGGCGCCTCGATCGAGCAGGTGGCGCATCGGCTCTCCACCCTGCAACGCCCTGGCGCGAAAGGGATTCCCTTCTTCTTCGTGCGGGTGGACCAAGCCGGCACCATCACCAAGCGGCACTCCGCCACCCGGCTCCAGTTCGCCCGTTTCGGCGGCGCCTGCCCGCTGTGGAACGTCCACGCCGCCTTCGAGACGCCGGGCCGCTTCCTGCGCCAACTCGCCGAGACGCCGGACGGCGTGCGCTATCTCTGCCTCGCCCGCGACATCTCCAAGCCGGGCGGCAGCTTCCACGCCAAGATCCGGCGCTATGCCATTGGCCTCGGCTGCGAGATCGCCCATGCGCGCGATCTCGTCTACGCCGATGGGCTCGACCTCAGCCAGGGCTTCGAGCCGATCGGCATCTCCTGCCGGATCTGCGAGCGCACCGATTGTCACCAGCGCTCGGTGCCGCCGCTGGAACGGCGGCTGCGCACCGATCCAGACCGCCGCGGCCTCCTGCCCTATGAGATCGGCTGAGCCTCAGGCCGCCTGCAACATCCGGCGAATCTCGTCCTTCAGCGCCAACCGCTTGCGGCGCATCTCCTCTTCATGCGCCTCGTCGGTGGGCGCCAGCCGCGAGGCGGCATCGTAGACGGCACGGTTCAGATCCTGATACTCCGACACAAGCCGCGCGAAATGGGCATCCGTGCCTTTCAGGGCCTCGATCTTGGCCCGATCGGCGGGGAATTCGGTCAGCAGGTCATGCGGGATCATCGACTTTCTCCTTTCGTCCTGAACCGACACTAGCCCGGCCGGCGCGACGCCGACCTTGACACCGATCAAGCCGGCGCGGTCTCGTCGCGACGAATTCCGCTATGGTTGCGGGGGGATGCGGGGCGGCGCGCCCCAAGCAGGCTCAGCCCTGCCGGCTCAGCGCTGCCAGCTCAGCGCTGCCGGGCCTGCCAGGCCGGGTTCAGCCAGGGCTCGGCGTTGAGCGGCGCCAGCATGCCGCGGCCCAGGATATGGTCGGCCGCCTTTTCGCCGACCATGATCGAGGGCGCGTTGAGATTGCCGTTGGTGATGCGCGGAAAGATCGAGCTGTCGGCGACGCGCAGCCCCGCCACCCCGATCACCCGGCATTCCGGGTCGACCACCGCCAGCGGATCCTCCGCCCGCCCCATCCG
>JAKAJW010000407.1 GCA_021813645.1 Pseudomonadota bacterium
ATAGAGCTTCTTCTCGATGAAGTAGTCGTCTTCCAGCGCGATCCGCTCCAGCTCCTTGGCAACCTTCAGCGTCTCGTTGTTCTGCACGCCGAGCAACTCCAGCACCTCGTCGGCGCTTTCCTTCATCACCTTCGCGCGCGGGTCGAAGTTCTTGTAGACCCGGTGGCCGAAGCCCATCAGCCGGAAGCTGTCGTTCTTGTCCTTGGCGCGGGCGATGAATTCCGGGATGCGGTCCACCGTGCCGATCTCGCGCAGCATCTCCAGGCAGGCCTGGTTGGCGCCGCCATGCGCCGGGCCCCAGAGGCAGGCGATGCCGGCGGCGATGCAGGCGAAGGGGTTGGCGCCCGAAGAGCCGGCCAGACGCACCGTCGAGGTCGAGGCGTTCTGCTCATGGTCGGCATGCAGCAGGAAGATCCGATCCATCGCCTTCGACAGCACCGGGTTGACGGTGTAGGTCTCGGCCGGGATCGAGAAGCACATGTGCAGGAAGTTGGCCGCGTAGCTCAGGTCGTTGCGCGGATAGACGAAGGGCTGGCCGACCGAGTATTTGTAGGCCATCGCCGCGATCGTCGGCATCTTGGCGATCATCCGCACGGCAGCGACTTCGCGCTGCCAGGGATCGTTGATGTCGAGGCTGTCGTGGTAGAAGGCCGACATCGCGCCGACCACGCCGACCATGGTGGCCATCGGGTGGGCGTCGCGGCGGAAGCCGCGGAAGAAATAGTGAATCTGCTCGTGCAGCATGGTGTGCCGGGTGACCCGGTTGGCGAAATCCGCCATCTGGCCCTGGGTCGGCAGCTCGCCGTAGAGCAGCAGGAAGCAGGTTTCCAGGAAGGTCGACTTCTCCGCCAACTGTTCGATCGGATAGCCGCGGTAGAGCAGTTCGCCCTTGTCGCCGTCGATATAGGTGATGGTCGACTCGCAGGAGGCGGTCGAGGTGAAGCCCGGATCGTAGGTGAAGACGTCGCCCTGGGCATAGAGCTTGCGGATGTCGATCACGTCCGGCCCGGCGGAGGGCGAATACATCGGCAGCTCGATCGACTTGTTGTCGAAGGTCAGCGTGGCGGTCATTTTCGTTTCAGGCATCCTCATCCCTCTCGATGAACGCCGGGGCGGTGGGCCGCGCGGGCGAAGCTTCCTCTTCGGGCCGGATCAGGCCGGCCCCGCCGTGTCGCCAAGCCGCGCGAGCGTCTCTGCGCGGCCGAGAACCAGCATCATGTCGAATACGCTCGGGGAGACCGTCCGCCCGGCAAGGGCTGCGCGCAGCGGCCCCGCAATCTTGCCAAGACCCATGCCATGGGCCTCTGCCACCTGCGCTACGATCCCCTCCAGCGTTTCCCGGTCCCAGCTAGCACTTTGCAGCTGCGGCGTCAATTCCGCCAGTATACCACGGGATACTAAATCCAGGGACTTGGCCGCTGCCGGATCCGGCTCGATCGGCCGAGAGGCGAGAACGAAGTGCGCTTTTTCAATCAGTTCCGGAAAAGTCTTCGCGCGATCCTTGAGGCAGTAGAGCGCCTGCGACAGGCCCTCGCGCTGGCCCGGCGACAGGGCCGGGCGGCCGGCGGCGGCCAGGAAGGCCTCGGTCTCATGCAGCAGCGCGGCATCCTCGGTCGCGGCGATGTGTTGGCCGCTCACGCTCTCCAGTTTCTTGAAGTCGAGCCGGGCCGGCGCGCGGCCGATCTGGCCTAGATCGAACCAGGCCTTGGCCTGGGCGTCGGTGAAGAATTCGTCATCGCCATGGCTCCAGCCGAGCCGGGCGAGGTAGTTGCGCATCCCCGCCGCCGGATAGCCCATTGCTTGATATTCCTCGAGCCCGACGGCGCCGTGCCGCTTCGACAGCTTCTTGCCGTCCGGTCCGTGGATCAGCGGGATATGCGCCCAGACCGGCACCGGCCATCCCATCGCCTGGTAGACCATCGTCTGCCGAGCGGCATTGTTGAGGTGATCATCCCCGCGGATCACATGGGTCACCCCCATGTCATGGTCATCGACGACAACGGCCAGCATGTAGGTGGGCGTACCATCGGAGCGTAAACAGACCATGTCGTCGAGCTGGTCGTTGCGGAAGGTCACGCTGCCCTGCACGGCGTCCTGCACCAGCGTTTCGCCGTCGCGCGGGGCGCGCATGCGGATCACGAAGGGCGCATCGGGATGGCTGGCCGGATCGGCGTCGCGCCAGGGGCTCTGGAACAGGGTCGAACGTCCCTCGGCCCGCGCCTGCTCGCGGTAGGCCTCGATTTCTTCCTGGGTGGAGAAGCACTTGTAGGCCGCGCCGCGGGCCAGCATCTGATAGGCCACCTCGGCATGGCGGTCGCGGCGGGCGAATTGGCTGATCGGCTCGCCGTCCCAGTCGAGGCCGAGCCAGGTCAGCCCGCGCAGGATCGCGGCGGTGGCCTCGGGGGTGGAGCGTTCGCGGTCGGTGTCCTCGATCCGCAAGAGGAACTTGCCGCCGCGGCCGCGGGCGTAAAGCCAGTTGAACAGCGCGGTGCGTGCGCCGCCGATATGCAGATAGCCGGTCGGCGAGGGCGCGAAGCGGGTGACCACCTCGCTGCCCTGCGGGCGCGGAGACCCGGTTGACTCCATCACGATTAACCCTTCGGAAACCATGGCTGCGATAGCCTCGGCGCCTGTCTAGGCAATCGGCGGAAAGGGGGCAAGGGTGAGGGGCATCCCGCATCCGCTCGTCGCGCTGGAGGCGCAGGCCGGGCATTTGTTCCCCTGGGTTCCGGTCTGCCTGGGCCTCGGCATCGGCGGCTATTTCCAGCTGCCGGTGGAACCCGCGCCGGCGGTGCTGGCCGGCGCCGGCCTGGCGGCGGCGCTGCTCGGCCTGGCGGGCGGCCTCGGACCGCCGCGCTGGCGGCCGGTGGCGCTGGCGCTCGCCCTGGTCGCGTTGGGGCTGGCGGCGG
>JAKAJW010000003.1 GCA_021813645.1 Pseudomonadota bacterium
CCGGCCCGGCGTCCGGGCCTTTCCGTCGTCCATGATCTGCGCCATCGCGGCCAGCAGGTCGCCGTCGCCCGGGCTGACGCCGAAAGATTTCGGCAGCGCCTCGGCCTCGGCGCCGAAGCCGAAGTAGATGTAGAGCCGCATCAGGGCGGCCACCGCGGCCGGGTCCGGCCGGTCGAATTCGCCCACCAGCTTGGTCCGCAGCGGCTCGATCTGGCCGGCCATCGGCGCGTCCTTGGCCCAGGTCGAAAGGTCAAAGAACCGGTCGGGCAGGCAGGTGCCGCCCTCCGGCGTCATCGGTGGCGGCGCAGGCGCGAGCCGTGGGTCGAGCGAGGTCTTCATCGACATCCGCGGCCCTTCCGGAACCGGCGGCGGCGGTTCGGGCTTCGGCTCGGCCGGCTTCGGGGTCGGGGCTGTCGCCCCGGCGGGGGCAAGCGTCGGAACCTCGCGATTAGCCGTCAGCAGCCCCGAGGTCGCCGCCCGGCCGATCGCCTCGGCGAGCTTCGCCTCCGCCCCGCCCAGATGCCGTTCCAGATCGGAAGTCGGCGGCGCGGTCTTGGCGGCCGGCTCCGCCGCGGCATGGTCGGTCGTCGCATGGTCGGTCGTCGTGTGGCCCGCGCTGGCGTGATCCGTTGCCGCGGGCGCTGCCGCGGCCAGGGCGGTTTCGGCAGCGGCCCCATGCGGGTCGGCCTCGTGTTGACTGGCCTCGTGTTGGCTGGCCTCAGGTTGACTGGCCCCATGCGGGTCGGCCGCGGCCAGGGTCTGCGCCGGCGCCGGCTGCACCGCGGCGGCGTGGTCGGTGGTTCCCGCCGGCTCGCCCGACTCCGCCGCATGCTCCGCTGTCGCGTCGCCTTCGGCCATCCGCGGCCGATTGTCCCGCCAGTCGTAGACCGCCATCGGCGGCAAGACCGGCGCCGCGATCGGCGCTGTCTCCGGCGCGGTGGCCGTCGCCGGCCCCTTCGCGTCCGTCTCTGTCCCCATCGTTTCCGGCGCCGGTCCTGCCGTGGCCGTCGCCGCGAACGGTGTCTCGAACGGCGAATTGGCCGGCGCGGGGCCGCTGCGGATGTCGATCACCAGCTTGTTCTGACCATAGTCGAACACCTCGGCGTGGCAGGCGCAGCTCACCGTCAGGTCGAGCACCCCACCCGTCGCCGGGGCGGCGATCGCCGCGATCCGCTGGCGCGGGATCAGATCGTAGACCCGTGACGGATCGAAGCTGACCCCGGGCCGGTCGAGCGCCAGCCGGTAGCCGGTCGCCGTGCGGCCGAACCGCCAGCCCGAAGGCGCCGCCAAGGGCACCACCAACCGACTGAACCCCGGATGCTCGCCCGAGCGCAGCACCACCTGTTCCGCCGCCGCCGGCAGCGGCAGGAGCAGCAACAGGGCGCCGAGCCACCTCATGCCGCTTCCTGCTTCACGTTGCGCAGCGCCTCCTCCAACTCGGTGAAGCTCGGCCGGACGTGGTGCGGCGCGTTCTGCCGGCCGACCTCGATGCAGATATTGGTCGGGTGGTTGTAGAGGTTCGCCACCAGCACCTCGCGGAT
Organism: Pseudomonadota bacterium; assembly: GCA_021813645.1. Taxonomy (GTDB): domain Bacteria; phylum Pseudomonadota; class Alphaproteobacteria; order Rhodobacterales; family Rhodobacteraceae; genus Solirhodobacter. The sequence goes on from JAKAJW010000003.1 coordinate 1,542, forward strand.
CAGCTGGTAGAAATGCGCGTCCTCCTCAGCCACCGCTTTCAGCCGGGTCGAACAGGGGCCGACCAGGCCATAGGCCAGGAACACGCCGAGGAAGGTGCCGACCAGCGCCGACCCGATCATATGGCCGAGGATCTCCGGCGGCTGGTCGATCGAGCCCATGGTCTTGATTACCCCGAGCACCGCGGCGACGATGCCGAGCGCCGGCAGCGCGTCGGCGACCATCTGCAGCGCATGGCTTGAATGCAGGCTGTGCTGGGCCTGCGTCGTCATCCGCTTGTCCAGCACCTCCTCCACCTGATGCGGATCGTCGTAGTTCATCGAGGCCGAACGCAGCGTGTCGCAGATCAGTTCCACCGCCTCGTGGTCCTTCTGGATCTTCGGATAGCGCGCGAAGATCGTGCTGTCCTTCGGGTTCTCGGTGTGCTCCTCCAGCCCGACCGGATTCTGCCGCGCCAGCCGGATCAGCTCGAACAGCAGGCACAGCATGTCGCGATAGTCCGACGGCTTCCATTTCACGCCTTTGAAGACCTTGCCGAGGTCCTTCAGCGTATGCTTTACCGCCGCCACGTCGTTCGACAGCAGGAAAGCCCCGACCGCGGCGCCGCCGATCACGATCATCTCATGCGGGACCGCCTCGAGCACCACGCCGAGCTTGCCGCCGGATATGATGAAGCCGCCGAAGACCATCACGAAGATCACGACGATCCCGACAATTCCGATCATAATCCAGGGTTCCCATCTGCAGCCGGCGCCCCATCTTCGGCCGGCTTGTCGACCCTCGCAGGCCAGGGTTAACAAAGCCTCTGCGGCGGCCTCAGTTCTTCGGTGCCTTGGCATTGCGGCCGGCCAGGATGACGCTGACCGTATAGGCCTTTTCGGGCGACAAGCCGGACAGGATCGCGGCCGCCGCGCCGGCGTTCATCCGGCCGAGGAAGCCAGCCGCGAAATCCGGGGCCATCTGCTCGAAGACCGCCGCCGCCTCCTTCGGCTTCATGCTTTCATAGACCGCGGTGAGCTTGGCCACGTCGGCTTCCGCCGCGCCATCGGCCAGCGCCAGCCGGGCGCTGAGCTTTTCCTCGGCCGTCTTCAACTCGGCGATCTTGGCATCCACCGCCTTGCCGGCCACCGCCAGCGCCTGGGCGCGGGCCGCCACCGCCGCCTCGCGTTCGGTCAGCCGCGCCTCGCGTTCCTTCAGCGCTTCGACGATCGGCATCACCGGCCCGCCGCCGGCGGCACCCGCCGGGCAGTCCGCCGCGACCGGCCCGGGCGCGTGCTCGGCGGCCGCCGGTTTGTCGAGCGCCTGCGCCGCCTGCAGGCCAAGGCCGATCCGAATCAGCCCGGAACCCGCCATCAGGCCGGCGATCAGCACCAGCGCCCCGCGTTTCGGCCCGCGCGCCCGGCGCCGCTTCCGGGCTTCCGGCTTGCCGGCCGGTTTCGGCGGCGCCTTGTCCCGGCTCGCGCTCATTCGGCCGGCTCCGATTCGGGTCGGGCGGCATGGCGGCGGACGAAGCGCAGCGGTCGCCGCGCCGTCTCATCCGGCACCTCCGGCAGGTCGTGCATCGAGGCCAGGATCAGCTCCAGCCGCCGGGCAACCTCCTCGGCCCGCTTGGTCAGCGCCTCCAGCGAGTCCGAGGAACTCGCCGCCGCCAGCCGTGCCCGCTCCAGCGCCTTGGTCATGTCGTCGACCTGCGCCGAGAGCACCGCGATGGCGCCGCCGACGCCGCCCTCCAGCGTGCCGAACCGGGCCAGTCGACGCGACAGCACATAGCAATAGATCGCCGCGCCGAAGGCGCCGGCAGCCAGCAGGAAATCGGAAATCAGCGCCATCGTCACTCCCCTAGTTCAGCACGAATTCGGTGATGAGCAGGTCCTTCGCCATGCCCTCGCCCAGCACCGTCTGCACCCGCCGCAGCATCTGCGCCCGAAGCCGCATCAACGCCGCCGGATCCTCGAGATCGCTGACCTGTACCGCCCGCAGATAGCCGTTGAGAACGTCGAGCACCCGCGGCATCAGCTTGGTCACCAGGGCGGCCTTGGAACGGTCGACCTCCAGATCGGCCGCGAAGCGCAGATGCGACGAGCGCGCCGAGGGATCGAGGGTGATGATCAGCGGCGGGATGGTCACGAACTCCACATCGCCCAGCGCGCCGCCGGCCGCCTCGCCATGTCCCGAACCGCCGCCCGAACTGCCATGCCCCGATGCGCCTTTGGCGGCGGCCCCGTGGCCCCCGCCTTCCGCCGCAGCGGCCTCACCCTTGGCGCCAAACAAGAGCCCGCTGTAGGTGGCATAGAAGCCGCCCCCGCCAAGCACCAGCATGAGCACCAGCCCAATCAGAAGCGGCAACTTCGATCGCTTCTTGGGCGCCGCTGCCGGGTCGGCCGCCTGCTCTTCCGCCATGGGATCCTCCGCATCGCACCAGGCGAAAATAGACCGGCGCGACCTAACCGATTGTTAAGCGCAATCAGGGATGTCTGAGGGCAACGAGGCAGAAGCCTCCGCTTTGGGAGATTCGTGTTGGAGCAGCTGACCTCGCTCTGGACCGCCTCGATCCGCGCCGTCGGCTGATCGTCGGCCTGGCCGGCCTGGCCATGTTCGCGGCGGTCCTCGGCCTTTCGCGCATTGCCGCCAACCCGTCGATGTCGCTGCTCTTTGCCGGGCTCGATGCCCGCGCCGCCGGCGAGGTGGTCAAGGCGCTGGATCAGCACGGCGTCACCTATCAGGTTCGCGGCGGCGGCATCTACGTTCCCGGCGACCAACGCGACGCCTTGCGGATGACGCTCGCCGCCGAAGGCCTGCCGGCAACCGGCGGCGACGGCTATGAGCTGCTGGCCAATCTCTCCGGCTTCGGCACCACCGCGCAGATGTTCGACGCCGCCTATTGGCGCGCGAAGGAGGGCGAACTGGCCCGCTCCATCGTCACTAGCCCGATGATCCGCGCGGCGCGGGTCTATATTTCGCCGACCCAGTCGCAGCCCTTCCAGCGCGACGTGAAACCCACCGCCTCGGTCTGGGTCACCACCCGCCAGGGCCGGCTTCCGCCGGAAATCGCCAAGGCGCTGAAATACTTGGTCGCCGCCGCCGTCGCCGGGCTCAAGCCGGAGGATGTCGCCATCATCGACGCGGCGAACGGTCTCGTCGTGCCGGCGGAGGATGGCAGCGCCCCGCAGGCCGCGGGCGATCTCGCCGCCCGGCTCAAGCGCAGTGTCGAGTCCCTGCTCGAGGCCCGCGTCGGCCCGGGGAAATCGGTGGTCGCGGTCAATGTCGAACCGGTGACGGAACGCGAGTCGATCGTGCAGAAAACCTTCGACCCGGCCGGCCGGGTCGCCATCAGCACCGACAACGAAAACCAGTCCAGCAGCGCGACCGACCGTGGCGCCACGCCGGTCACGGTGGCCAGCAACCTGCCGAACGGCCAGGCCAACGCCAATGGCGGCGCCAGTTCGCAGAACCAGAACAGCAACAGCCGGGAACGGACGAATTACGAGGTTTCCTCAACCGAACGTCAGCTGTCCCGCATGCCAGGCGCGGTGAAACGCCTGACCGTTGCGGCGCTGATCGACGGCGAACTGGTCAAGGATGCCGCCGGCAAGGCCAGCTGGCAGCCGCGGCCGGAGGCCGAGCTGCAGACGATCCGCGATCTGATCGCCTCGGCGGTCGGCTTCGATGAAAAGCGGGGCGACGTGATCACCGTCAAGACCCTGGCCTTCCAGCCGGTGGAGCCGCTCGGCACCGCGGCCTCGTCGGGCGGCATCGCCGCGCTGTTCGACCCGATGTCGGCTCTGCAGCTCCTCGTGCTCGCGGCGGTCGCGCTATCGCTCGGGCTCTTCGTGGTCCGCCCGATCCTCACCTCCGAGCGACGCGCCGGCCTGCCCGCCTTGGCCGGCCCGGACGCCGGGGCGGAGGATTTCGGCGCGCCGCAGTTCAACATGGCCCTGCCGCCGGCGCTGACCGGCGAGATCGACGGCGGCGGCTTCATGCCCGGCGGCGGCAGCCTCGTTCCCGCCGGGGCGGGCGGCATGGGCAGCGGCTTCGGCGGCATGGGGGATGGCATGGGCGACTTCGGTGGCGGGCTCGACGGCCTCGGCGGTCTTGGCGGTGGCTTCGGCGGCGGGATGGGCGGCGGGATGGGCGACGACGCCGATCCGGTCGCCCGGCTGCGCCGGCTGATCGAAGAGCGGCAGGACGAGACCCTGCAAATCCTCAAGAGCTGGGTCGAAGACCGTCAGGAGGCCGGATCGTGAGCGGGCGGCTGAAGCTCGAGGCTTTCGATGCCGCCCCCAGCGGCGAAAGCATGACGATCGAACTCGCCGATCTGGAGGAGGCGCGGCTGGCCTCGTTCGAGTCCGGCTACACCGCCGGCTGGGACGATGCGACCAAGGCCCAGAAGGAAGAGCAGGCGGCGATCTCCGCCGATCTCGCCCGCAATCTGCAGACCCTCTCCTTCACCTATCACGAGGCGCGCATGCATGTGCTCACCGCGCTGCGCCCGCTATTCGGCACGCTGATCGGCCGGCTCCTGCCCGAAGTGGCCCGCGCCAGTCTCGCCGGCGTGGTCGCCGAGCAGCTCGCCGAGCTCGGCAGCCAACTGGCCGATGCGCCGGTGACGCTCGAGATCAATCCCGCCGCGCGGCGCGCGGTGGAGGCTTTGCTGGAAAGCACCGCCGCCCCTCCCGTCCGCTTCGTCGAGGAACCGACCCTGTGCGAAGGCCAGGTCTACCTCCGCCTCGGCCAAAGCGAGCTGTTGGTCGATCTCGACCGCGCCGCCGCCGAGATCGCTGCCGCCATCGGCGGCTACTTCCATGGCCCCGAGGAGCAATCGCATGGATGACCGCGCCGTCGCCGACCCCACCAACCCCTTCACCCAGGTCCCGATCGAGATCGTGATCTCGGTCGGCCGGGCGCGCCCTCTGGTCCGCGACCTCTTGCGGCTGCAGGCCGACTCGGTGCTGACCCTCGACCGCCGGGTGGACGATCCGGTCGAGCTCTACGTCGGCGACCGGTTGATCGCCCGCGGCGAACTGCAGGAACTCGAGGGCGACCAGGCCGGCCAGCTCGCCGTCCGCCTCACCGAAGTCGCCAATCTCAGCAACGGCCTGTGATGCGGCTCGCCCTGATCCTCGTCCTTCTGGCCCTCGCCGGACCGGCAGCGGCGCAGGATCTGACCCTGTCGCTCGGCGATGGCTCGCTGACCGCGCGCACCGTCCAGCTCTTCGCCCTGGTCACCGTGCTCAGCCTCGCCCCCGGCCTGGCGATCATGCTGACCTGTTTTCCCTTCATCGTCACCGTGCTGGCGATCCTGCGCCAGGCGATCGGCCTGCAGCAGTCGCCGCCCAACGTGCTGATCGTCAGCCTGGCGCTGTTCCTGACCTATTTCGTGATGGAGCCGGTTTTCACCCAGTCCTGGACCCAGGGCGTGCAGCCGCTGATCGACGGGAAACTCGATCTCACCGCCGCATTTTCTGCCGGAATAGAGCCTGTTCGCGCCTTCATGGGCCATCGCATCGACCCCGCCACCTTCGACGCGCTGCGCGCCCTGCGGCCCGACGCCGCGGCCCCCGCCGGCAGCGGCGCCGAGGCGTTGCGCAGCGCCCCGCTGTCGCTGATGATCCCCTCCTTCCTTCTGTCTGAAATCCAGCGCGCCTTCGAGATCGGTTTCCTGATCTACCTGCCCTTCCTGATCATCGACCTGGTGGTGGCCGCGGTGCTGATGTCGATGGGCATGATGATGGTGCCGCCGGCGATGGTCTCGCTGCCGTTCAAGCTCGCCTTCTTCGTCGTGGTGAACGGCTGGGCCCTGGTCTCGGGCGCACTGGTGCGCAGCTACTTCTAGCCGAGATAGAGCCCGCTACCTCGCCGCCGCCCCGCTTGCCGGCGGGCGCGACAGCCGGAACCCCAGTTCCCGACCCGGCCCAGGGATCCGGCCGGCCCGGCTGCTGCCTATCCCCGGGCTGACGGCCGGCGCTCAGGCCCGGCCCGCCGCCCCGCGGACCGTTCGCATCCTCTGCGAGCGCTTGAGGGGCCGATCCGTCGGGCAGCCGACGCGCCATGCCGAGAACCCGGGTCGCAGAGGTCCGGGCGTGCCGCATGCGGGTAAGTGCCGGCCCGCCCGGCGCCGGACCGATGCCGCGCCGACTGCCATCGCCTTGCCGTCTGTCCGGCGACGCGCCGCGCCCTGCCGGCACCGCCATGTTGCGGATGCCGGTCGCTTCGCGGCCCGAAAGAAACATGGATCAGGGCGCCCCCCGCGCGGGCCGCCGCAAGGCCGGCGCAGCTACGGGTTTGGCAGGAATAGAGCCTATATTAGACACTCGGGCCCCGGTCGCCTAGCGCACCAGAAACTCCGCATGCAGCGCCCCGGCGGCGTTGATGCTTTTCAGGATGTCGATCATGTCATGCGGCGAGACGCCGAGCGCGTTCAGGCCGGCCACCACCTGGCTGAGCGAAGTGCCGCCGGCGACCTCGGCCAGCCCCTTGCCCGGCGCCGTCTCGATCGAGGCCTTGGTGCGCGGCACGACGATGGTCCGGCCGGCGGAGAACGGGTCGGGCTGCACCACCTCCGGCCTCTCCTCGATCCGCAGCGTGATATTGCCCTGCGCCACCGCGACCCGCGAGATCCGCACGTCCTGCCCGATCACGATCGTACCGGAGCGCTGATCGACCACCACCCGCGCGCGCTCTTCGGGCTGCACGGTCAGATCCTCGATCTGGCTCAGCACATGGGCGACGGAGCCCTCCTTGGCCGCCGCCACATCGACCGCCACCGTGCCGGAATCGCGCATCACAGCGACCGCCCGGCCATAGCGGGCGTTGATCGCCTTCTCGATCCGCGCTGCGGTGGTGAAGTCGGGGCTGCGCAGCGCCAGGCGCACCTCGCGCAGGCTGGCCAGGCTGAAATCCACTTCGCGCTCGACCCGCGCGCCCGAGGGCACGGTGCCGGCGGTCGGCACACCCTGGGTCACCGAGGCAGCGGCGCCGCGGGCCGTCACCCCGCCGGCGATGATCGTGCCCTGCGCCACCGCGTAGATCTTGCCGTCGGCGCCGTTCAGCGGCGTCATCACCAGCGTGCCGCCCAGCAGGCTCTTGGCATCACCGATGGCCGAAACCGTCACGTCGATCTGGCTGCCGACCCGGGCGAAGGGCGGCAGCGAGGCGGTCACGAAGACGGCGGCCACGTTCTTCGGCTGGAATTGCTCGCCCGAGATGTTCACCCCGAGCCGCTCCAGCAGCGTCGTCATGATTTCGGCGGTGAAGGGCGAGTTGCGGATGCCGTCGCCGGTGCCGTTCAGCCCCACCACCAGGCCGTAGCCGACCAGATCGTTGCCGCGGACCCCATCGAAATCCACCAGATCCTTCAGCCGGATCGGCTCTGCCGGGGCGGGTGGCGCCATCAGCAGGGCGAGGCATAGGCACAGCAACCGGATCATGGCAGGAAATTCACCAGCGACAGGTTGCCGATCCGTGCGGTCAGCGCATAGAGCATCTCCAGCTGAGTCTGCACCACCTGCAGATCGCTCGCCGCCTGGTATTGGTCGACGGTCAGCAGCTTGGATTTCGCCGCCTGCAGCGCGCTCTGCTCGGCGGTGTTGCGGGTCTGCGCCGCGGCGATCCGGTTCTGGGTGATACCGATCTCCGCCGCCAGCGTGGCCCGGCTGTTGCCGGCGGTCAGCAGGCTCTGCCCCGCCGCGGTCGCCAGTCCGGCCTGCAACACGATATTGCCCGCCACGTCGGGCGCGTCGATCATCGCCGCCGTGGCCAGGCCGGTCAGCGTGTCGACGATCGCCGGATCGAGCGCCGTCGTGGTCAGCGGGGCGCTCTGCCCCTTGCCGATCGGAATCGGCGAGGCCGGCGTGGCGCTGCCCTTATAGGCCAGCGCCGCATAGCCGGTGGGCGAAGCGAACCAGGCCTTCACCGCATCGACGACGCCCTGCGTCGTGACCTGGCCGGCGACCGCCGTCGTCACTTCCGCCAGGATCGCATCGGCCGAGGCCAGCGCCGGCTGGTCGGTCGCCGCGCCGGAAAAGACGTTGCGGTTACCCGCCCGGGTGTTCAGCGCCGAGACCGCCGTGGCGAAGGCAGCCCGGGCCTGTTCGGCCAGCGGCCCCACGGTGTTCTGCGTGCCGCTGCTGCCGGCCTGCAACAGCTGGGTGCCGAGCCCCCCGGCCGCCTGGTCCAACGCCTGCAGCGCGCTCTGCTGGGTCTGCGCAGTCAGCTCCGCAAGCTTGGCGGAACCGCTCCAGGCGTCGATCAGGCTCAGCGTCGCCTCCAGGCCCGAAAGCTGGGTGTAATCGCCGCGTAGCGCCTTGCCGGGATCGCTGGTGATGCCGCTCGTGACCTCGCCCGACAGCTGCTGCATCCGGGCCTTCAGCAGGGCGTTCTGGCTCTGCAGCATATAGGTCTGGGCGCGGTCGCCGATACCGATCATGGCCATGGCTCAAATCTCCAACAGGGCCTGCAGCAAGGAATCTGCGGTCTGAACCACCTTGGCGTTGGCCGCATAGGACTTCTGCACCACCAACAGCTGCGCCATCTGCTGGTCGGTATCGACGCCCTGTTTCAGGGCCGCGTCGGTCAGCGTGGTGGAGCGGGCGGTGGCAAAGCTCGCCGCGTTCTGGGCGGTCAGCCGGGCGTTGCCCGCCGCGCTCAGGATCTGGGCCGCGAATCCGTTGGCGTCGACGGCGCCGGTGCCGAGCCCGCCCGAGGCCGGCACCTGTACCGCCGCCAGGGCGGCGCCCATCGCGTTCAGGATGCTGGCGTCGCCGGGGGCGTTCGGCGCCGCGGCGCCGATGCCGGCGCGCAGATGCCAGAGCGCGCCGCCCTTGGCCGGATCGACCGCCGGATTGACTGCGAACCGCGCGGCCAGGCCCAGCTCGTTGCTGGCGCTGACCGGCGTGCCGGCATCGGTGAACAGCCCCGCCATGCCCGGGGTCAGCGTCGGGTCGACCCCGGGGGCGTCGAACCGCCCGGCGAGGTCGCGGGCCAGCGCGTCGAGCTGGCTCTGCGCCGCCGGCGCGGCCTGGTCGCGCAGGGTCAGGTTCGCCGCCAGCGCGCCGCCGGTGAACAGGGGGCTGGTGCTCGACACCGCCACGCCGTTCAGCGTCAGCCCCGACAGCGCGCCGGAGGCCAGTGTCATGTCCGGCGTCACCGTGCCATTGGTCGCGGTGAAGCCGATCGTCGCCGGGGTCATCCCGTCGAGCAGCAGCGCGCCGCCGGTGGTCATCAGCGCCACCGTGCCGTTTGGCCGTTCCATCTGCCGGATCGGCACGATCTCGGAGATCTGGTCGAGCAGCGCCTGGCGCTGGTCGATCAGCGCCGAGGGCTGGCCGCCGTTGATCACCTGCGACTGGATCTGGGCGTTCAGATCGGCGACCTGGCCGAGCGCGGTGTTGAGCTGGGTCACCTGCCGGCCGATCGCCCCATCCGCCGCGCCGCGCGCCGTCTGGATCTGGGTCGAGAGCGCGTTGATCTTGCCGGCCACCGCATTGGCCGAATCGAGCAGCGCCGACAGCGCCGCGGCCGAATCCGGCTGCGCCGAGGCCTGCACCAGCGCCGCGCCCAGATCGGAGAGCGTGGTGCCGAGCGCGCCGGCCTCGCCGGGCTGGCCGAGGCCGGTTTCCAGCGCGGTGTAGAAATCCGCCAGAACGCCGGTTCCCGCCACCTCGGCCGAGGCGGCGCGCCGGTCGTTCAGCAGCGCCAGATCGGTGCCGCGCTGCACCCCGGCCACCGCCACCCCGCCCCCGGTCCGCGCCGCCAGTTCCAGGTTGCGCGGGCCATAGCCCGGGGTTTGCGCATTGGCGATGTTCGAGGCGATGACGTCGGTCGCCCAGGCATTCGCCGTCAGCCCGGTCAGCGCACTGCCGATGGCGGAGGTGATGCCCATGGCCTACCGCCTCAGCGCTTCATGTTGGTGGTTTCCTGCAGCATGTCGTCGACCGTCTGCACCACCTTGGCGTTGGAGGAATAGGCCCGTTGGGTCTGGATCATATTGGTCAGCTCCTGCGCCAGGTCGGTGTTGGAGCTGGCCAGCGCATAGCCGGAGACCGTCCCGGTCGGCCCGTTGCCGGCGTCCCAGAGGAAGAACGAGCCGCTGCTGGGCGAGACCGAATAGGCCTGATTGTCGAGCGCGGTCAGCCCGTTCGGGCTCGGCACGTCGATCACCGGGATCTGGTAGATCACCCGGGTGAAGCCGGTGTCGTAGCTGGCGGTGATCAGGCCGTTGCTGTCGATCGTCGCCGAGGTCAGGTTGCCGACCGGCGAGCCGTCCTTGACGATCGCGGTCGGCGCGAAGGCGTTGGACAGCTGGGTCAGCCCGTTGGTGTCGGCGATCTTGCCGATGGTCAGGGTCAGCGGCCCGCCGGCCACCATCAGCGCCAACGTGCCGGTCACCGAGTCATAGGCGCCGCCGCTCAGCGTGGTGACCGAGGCGAGCGTGCCGCCCGCGCCGCGGGTGTCGTCGAACTGCAGCGTGTACTCGCCGACCACCGCGTTGCTCTGGGCCGAATCCCGGATCGTCATCGTCCACTGGTTCGAGGCGCCGGTGGCCGGCACGGTCGGCGCAAAGGAGATGTTCAGCGCCTCCGCCTCGCCGAGGTTGCCGTAATATTCCACCGACAGCGGCTGGACATCGCCCGAGGCGCCGGCATGGGTGGCGGTGGCCGGCAGGTTCACCCCCAGCGTCATTTTCGTGGTCGGGTCGCCGGCGGTCTGGTTCGGCCGGATCACCACCGGCTCCAGCCCGGTGATGGTATCGCGCGGGAAGGTGTTGATCGTGCCGTCGGCATTGGCCGGCCAGCCGAGCAGCGCCAGGCCCGAGGTGGTTTCCAGCACACCGTCGGCATTGGTGTGGAACGAGCCGGTCGGCGTCATCATCAGCGGCAGGTCGGGGGTGCCGTCGGCCACCGCGGCCGAGCTGGTCACCGGCAGCATGCCGCGACCGTTGATCGAGATGTCGAGCGGGTTCTGCGTCGAGGTCAGCGCCGCGGATTGATCCACCATCCGGCTGTTGATCGCCCGCACGCCGCCGGCCGAGTAGGAGGCCGTGGTGGCCGATCCGGTGGTCACCAGCGATTCGAAGTCGGTGATCGTGCGCTTGTAGCCAAAGGTATTCGAGTTCGCGATGTTGTCGGAGATCGCGGCCAGCGACGAGGCATTCACGTTCAATCCGGCCACGGCCGCGTTGAGAGAGGAGGAGATCGTCATCGGCTGCGCCTTTCTGCTGCATCGACTCGGTCGCCCGACCTTCGCAGCCACGCCTTAAGAAGAGCCTAACGGCGGCTCTGCCGGCCGGCCCTGGCGGGGCCCGACGTTCGCCGGGGCGGGCGACGGATCGGGCACGCTGCCGGCGCGGCGGCAAACCCGGGCGACTGGCCTCGCCCTTGGCTCGATTCCGGCTTGAATAGAGCCGAAATGGGCCGCTCAACAGGGATCGGGCCGCGGCCCCGACACCCCCGGGCGGCGGCCCCATTTCGGGTCGAAACCAGGCGCGACAGAGTCGAATTGGCCCGGCGCGGCGCCGATCGGCCGGGGCCGCCGGCAGAGCCGTGCCAGACCCGCATTTCGGGTCTGTTTCAGCTAGATTCTGGTCTTTTTCAGCTGGAATAGAGACGAAACGGCCCGGGCGGCGGCGTTCGGCGCCGCACCGCCCGGGCGCGCGGTCTCGGCCGCGCTACTTGCCGTCGCGCAGCAGCACGACCTCGATCCGGTTGTTGCGGATCGCCATCGGATCCTTCACCGCCGGCGTCCGGTCGGCATAGCCCGAGATCCGGTTCAGCCGCAGCCGGTCCAACCCGTCGCTCTGCAACAGGTCGCGCACCTCCTGGGCCCGGGCAGTGGACAGATCCCAGACCGGATTGTTCTTCAGCACCACCGGATAGCTGCGGACATGGCCGTTCACCGCCACCCGGTTGCTCACCATGCCGAACACCCGCACCAGGATCTCGGAGATCTGCCGCATCACCGGCTGCGGCGTCGCGGTCTCGCCGGCGAACAGCGGCGAGTCCTGCAGGTCGAAGATCTCGATCACCAGGCCTTCGTCGGTGATCCGGGTCACGATATGGCGCAGCGCCTCCTTCAGCTCGTTGCTCTCGCCCGAGGCGCCGAGCAGATCGGCCTCCACCGCGGTCAACGGGTCCTTGGCCGCCTCCTGCCGGTTGGCCTCGCTCGCGCTTTGCACCCCGGTCGCGCCGCGGGCCTGCCGGCTCTCGGTGGCGCGCAGGCTCGCCGCGCCGGTGCCGCTGCGCACCAGGGTCTTTTCCGAGGCGATGCTGTCGCCGCCGAAAGCGCCGTCGCCCCCGCCCGAGACCCGGTTGATCGGGATGTTCGGGCTGAAATAGTCCGCGATCCCCTTGCGCTGCTTTTCCGTCGTCGCGTTGAGCAGCCACATCAAAAGGAAGAAGGTCATCATCGCCGTCACGAAGTCGGCATAGGCGACCTTCCAGGCCCCGCCGTGGTGCCCGCCCCCGGCGATGATCTTTTTCCGTTTGATGATGACCGGCGCGACCGAATTGGTCCCTGCCATCACACCACCTGCAATCCATCCCACGTGCAGGATGCCGCAGAGCGGGTTAGCCGCGACTTAATCAATTCGGGCGAAAGCGGGGTGATTGCGCGGCATCATCCGCGCCCCTTCCAGGGCACCAGCGCCCGCTCGGCCAGCCGCATCAGCAGATCGATGGCGAAACCGATGAGGCCGATCAGCAGGATGCCCATCACCACCACGTCGGTCATCTGGAACTTCGAGGCGGTGATGATCATCATCCCCGCCCCCTTCTGCGCCGCCACCAGCTCGGCCGCCACCACCGTGCCCCAGCACACCCCCATCGCCACCCGCGCCCCGGTGAACAGTTCCGGCAGCGAGTTCGGGATGATGACATGCGCCAGGATCTGCCATTTCGAGGCGCCGAGCGAATAGGCGGCATGGATCTTCGAGATCCGCACCCCGGAAACCCCGGCCCGCGCCGCGATCACCATGATCCAGAGCGCGGCGAGAAACAGCAGCACGATCTTGCCGGTCTCCCAGATGCCGAACCAGATGATGACCAGCGGAATGAGCGCCAAGGGCGGCACCGGCCGCATGAATTCCACGATCGGGTCGAACCAGCCCCGCGCCCAGCCGGACAGCCCCATCGCATAGCCCAAGGGGATGCCGACCAGCGCGCCCAGCGCGAAGCCCGCCAGCACCCGCAGCACCGAGGCGGAGAGGTGAACCCAAAGCGGGATGTTCTGGAACCCGTTGGCGGCGATCTCGCGGAACCGCGCCACCACCGCCTCGGGCGGCGGCAGCCAGATCGGCTGCATCTGCATGCCCTGGTCCGGCACGAAGCTGAAGGCGCCGCGCTCGGTCACCGTCAGCCGGCCATGCGCCACCCGGATCGGCACGCCCGCCGCGACCGGGCGGCCGTCCACCGCCACCACCCGGGCGCCCGCCACCTGCGGCCGGATCAGCACCGAGCGCCAGGCCGCCACCTTGGCCACCAGGTTCGGCGCGAAGCCCGCCGCCGGCGCCGGCGCGGCCAGTGCCGGCTCCTGCCCGACCCGGTAGACCCGGAT
>JAKAJW010000264.1 GCA_021813645.1 Pseudomonadota bacterium
CATTGGCGCGCGCCTCGGCCACCGGGTCGAGGCCGGACTGATCGGGGAAGGTATCGAAATAGATCACCCCGTCGTAGCCCAGCCGCTGCAGCGCCACCAGAAGCTCCACCGTGGCCACCGGGTTCACCGTGCCGGCCATCAGCCCGTCGTCGCGTCGGCCGTAGCCGTCGTTCAGATGCACACCGTAAAGCCGCGCGTAGCGCGCCACCAGTTGCGCCGCCTGCGCCGGCATCTCGCCGGCATAGAGCACATGGGCGAAATCGAGCGTCACCCCCAGATTCGCCCGACCGAGTTCGCGCAGCGCCAGCAGCGTCGTGCCCACGTCGGGCATCAGCGCGAAGGCCCGCGGCTCGTTCGGCTTGTATTCCACCGACACCGCCAGCCCCGGATCGTGGTCCGCCACCTCGGCCAGACCGGCCAGCGTATCCCCCCACATCCGCCCGTAGTCGCCCTGAAAGGCGTAGTCGAACCCGTCCTGACCCAGCCACAGCGTCATCACCCCGCCGCCCATCTGCCGGCAGGCGTCGAGGCCGCGCTTGGTCAAATCGATCGCCGCTCGCCGCACCGCCCGGTCCGGATGGGTGAAGGCGCCGAGCTTGAAGCCCGGCTCGGTGTAATAGCGCATGGCGAGCCCGTTCAGCGCCAACCCGGCCGCGCCGAGCAACCCGGACAGCCCTGCCGGGGTCTGGCCGGCAAAATGGTCGGGATAGTTCAGATCCGCCGCGTCGAGCCCACCCACCGCCCCGGCCCGCGCGATCATCCCCGCGATGCCATCCGCCGCCTTGAAGGCATTCAGCCGGGCGGCGTAGCGGGGGCGGTTCGGCCGCATGCTCAGCCCGGCGCGAAAAGCTCGGGCCGGTCGCGTTCCAACGGCTCCAGATAGCTCACCAGCTGGCGCAGATGCAGCCGCATCGCCTGCCGCGCCGCCTCGGTATCGCCCGATGCCAGCGCCTCGACGATCGCCAGATGCTCGGCCAGGGTCTGCGCCACCCGCCCGGCGACCGGAAGCACCAGCTGGCGCGCCCGGTTCACGTGAACCCAGGCGGTATCGGCCACATGCACCAGCTTGCGATGGCCGGTGAAGGACAGGATCAGGGCATGCAGCTCGGCGTCGAACTTGTAGAAACCGGCAAAGTCGCCATCCTCCACCAGCGCCTCCTGCACCCGGAGATTGCGCCGCAGCTGGACCAGTTGCGGCTCGGTGATCACCGGCGCCAGGGCCTCCACCGCGGCAAGCTCGATCGCCTCGCGCAGAAAGGCCCCCTCGCGAATTTCCTCCATCGAGAACCGCGCGACGAAGGTGCCGGCCTGCGGCACAACGTCCACCAGCCCCTCGGCGGCCAGCCGGGCGATGGCTTCCGACACCGGCGAGCGCGACACGCCCAGCCGGTCGCAAATATCCGGCTTGCGCAGCGGCTCGCCTGGACGGTAGGCGAGCCCGATGATCGCCTCGCGCAGCGCCAGATAGGTGCGCTGCGCCAATGTGCCGGAAAAATCCTCCACCGGCCGCAGGCGCGCGGCCCCCGGAGTTTGCCCTTGCGCTGGATCCTCTGGCGTCTGTAACATGCTAATATGTTAGTCGCGGACCCTTGCCGGGGTCAAGCGCCGCTGCACAAGGAGATCGGCATGGAGCGGGGCAAGCAGGCGATCCGCCTCAATCCCATTGACAACGTCATCATCGCCTTGGCCGATCTTCCGGCCGGGGCCGAAGCCGAGGGCGTCCGGCTGACCGAGCCAGTGAAGCGCGGCCACAAGATCGCCGCCCAGGCGATCGCCGCCGGAACGCCGGTGATGCGCTACGGCCAGACCATCGGCCAGGCCACCGCCGCGATCCCTGCCGGCGCCTGGGTGCATACCCACAACCTCGGCATGGGGCCGCATAGCTCCGATTACGCCTTCGGCGCCGATTGCCGGCCGCTGCCCCCGGCGCCGGAGCCGCGCACCTTCCAGGGCTACCTGCGCGCCGACGGCAAGGTGGGCACACGCAACTACCTCGGCATTCTGACCTCGGTGAACTGCTCGGGCAGCGTCGCCCGCTTCATCGCCGAGGCGGCGGAGAAGGATCCGGTGCTCGCCGGCTTCGAGAACATCGACGGTGTGGTGCCGATCGTGCACCAGACCGGCTGCGGCATGTCGGGCACAAACGAGGGCTACAAGACGCTCTTCCGCACCCTCGCCGGCTACGCCAAGAACCCCAACTTCGGCGGCATCCTGCTGGTCGGGCTCGGCTGCGAGGTGATGCAGGTCCCCGATCTCGTCGGGCGCGACAAGCTGCGCGACGACGGCAACTTCCGCTACATGACGATCCAGCAGACCGGCGGCACCCGCAAGACGATCGAGCGCGCGCTCGAGACCCTGCGCGAGATGGCGGCGGTGGCAAACCAGGTCCGCCGCACGCCGCAGCCGGTCAGCCATCTCACCATCGGCCTGCAATGCGGCGGCTCCGACGGCTATTCCGGCATCACCGCCAATCCGGCGCTCGGCTACGCCTCCGATCTGCTGGTGCGCCACGGCGGCACCACCATCCTGTCGGAAACCCCCGAGATCTACGGCGCCGAACATCTGCTGACCCGCCGCGCCGTCTCCGCCGAAGTCGGCCAGAAGCTGATCGATCGGATCCGCTGGTGGGAGGATTACACCGCCCGCAACGAGGGCGAGATGGACAACAACCCCTCGCCCGGCAACAAGCGCGGCGGGCTCACCACGATCCTGGAAAAATCGCTCGGCGCCGTCGCCAAGGGCGGCACCGCGCCGCTGACCGACGTCTACAAATTCGGCGAGATCATCGACAAGCACGGCTTCGTCTACATGGACAGCCCCGGCTATGACCCCGCCTCGGTCACCGGTCAGATTGCCTCCGGCGCGACACTGATCGTCTTCACCACCGGCC
>JAKAJW010000358.1 GCA_021813645.1 Pseudomonadota bacterium
GGCATCGTCGACCGGCGCGCCCGCCACCAGGATCTCGCCGGCATCGAGCCGCTCGAGCCCGGCCACCAGCCGCAGCAGGCTGGTCTTGCCCGAGCCAGACGGGCCAAGCAGGCAGAGGATCTGCCCCGGCGCCAGATCGAGCGAGACATTCACCACCGCCTGGGTCTTGCCATAGTGCTTGTGCGCCTGCCGCACCTGCAGAACCGGGCTGTTCATCGTGCCGGTCATCGCGCCGGCTCCAGCGCGCGGCGCTGCCAGCCGCGCGGCACCAGCCGGTCGAAGCCGAAGCGCAGGAGGAGCACCGCGCCGCCGACCAGGGCGATGGCGGTCAGTTGCAGGGCGGCTTCGGTGGCGAAGTTGAAACCGTGCAGATAGGCGATCAGCGCCACCGCGAGCGGCGGCGAGCCGGGCGGATAGAGCAGTTCCGAGGCGGGAAGTTCAAACACGACATGGCTCGCGGTCAACAGGAAGGCAAACATCAGCGGCGTGGCGAGCAGCGGCAGCCGCACCCGCAGCCAGCGCCGCGCGGCCGACAGGCCGTGGACCGCCGCCGCCTCGTGCAGGTTGCGGTGCTGTTGGCCGACCGGGCCCAGCAGCATCCGCGAGGTGACCGGCAGGCTGCCGGTGACATAGGCCATCACCAGCAGCGTCGAACTGCCGTAGAGCGGCAGCCAAGCCTGGTTGAAGGCGAAGATATAGCCCGCCGCCAGGATCAGCCCGGGCAGTGCCATGATGGTCAGAAGACCCCAGTCCAAGAGCCGGGTCAGCCCCGAGGGGCGCATCAGCGCCAGCGTCACCGCCAAGCCGAGCAGGATCGCCCCCAGCGCCGAGATCAGCGCCAGCCGCGCCGAATAGAACAGCGCGCCGAAGACCTCGGGCAGCCGGAAGACATCGACATAATGGCTGAGGCTGAGATTGCCCCAGCCGACCGGCTGCGACGGGTCGACAACGAGCGAGATCGTCGCCGCCGCGAAGATCGGCACGCCGAGCGCGAGCGCCATGACCAGCGCCACGCCGGCCGCGTGCAGCCCGCCCCGCCAGCGGCCAAGCGCGCGCCGGCGCGGCGGCCGGGCCCGGCCGGTGACCACCCGGTAACGCTCGGCCCGGCGGTTGACCCGCGCCTGCAGCCAGACCGCCGGAAGCACCAGGCCGAGCAGAAGCCACGAGTTGGCGGCGGCCAGGCTGAAGTCGAGAGGCATGGTGTCGAGCGCGGCGTAGATCGCGAAGGTCGCGAGCGGAAAGTTCACCCCGGCGGCCAGCGTCGCCGCCACGCCGAAATCCGACAGCGACTCGGCATAAATCATCGCGACGGCGGCAAGGATGCCGGGGGCCAGCAGGCCGAGCGACAGCCGCAACCGCGTCAACGGCCTGCAGCCATGCACCCGCCCGGCCTCGTCGATCTCCTCGGGCAGGGCCTGCCAGGCGGCGACCAGCGTCAGATAGGCGAAGGGAATGCCCTTCAGCCCCAGCACCACCATCACCCCGAAGGCGCTCAGCATCAGCCCGGAGAGCCAGGGCAGATCGATCAGCCCGCCGGGGGCGAGCAGAAGCTGCCAGCCCACCGCCATGAAATAGGAGGGCAGCAGCAGCACCGCCCAGACCGCCGCCTCGATCAGCCGGCGACCCGGCAGGCTGGTGCGGCTGGTCAACCAGGACAGCCAGAGCCCGATCGAAGTGCCGATCACGGCCGCGCCGGCGCCGATCCAAAGCGAATTGAACAAGGCGCGCAGATTGTAACCGGTCAGCGCCGCGGCGAAGCCGTCCAGGCTGATCGCCGCCCCGGCGCCGCCCTGGCCGAAGAGATGCGGGAAAACCGCCAGGGCCAGGAAGCTGAGCAGCGGATAGCCCACCAGCAGCGTCACGATCGCCGCGCCGACAAGCGGCAGCGCGATCCGCCGGGAGGCGCGCCGCGCGAATTGAAGCAGTTCCGCCGGGGCCGCGGGGCCCCGGCGAAGCCGCGGCGACAGCGCCGCCGCGGCCCCGGCATTCGTGCCGTTCGAGCCCATCGGCTCAGTGCACGATCTTGTTGGTGAACCAGGAGACCAGCTGCGGTTCGCGCGGGCCCCAGACCTTCGGGTCGACGTTCTGCGTCTTCGCGACGTCGAGCGGCGCGACGCCGGGGTTGGGCGTGACGCCGTTCAGCACCGGGTTGAAATCCGAGTCCCCGTTCGGGTCGCCGGTCAGCGCGACCTTCTGGCCTTCCTTCGACAGCACGAATTGCACGAACTGCTCGGCCTCCTTCTGCACCTCGGGCGAGGCCTTGGCCGAGATCGCCATGGTCCGCGGCAGCAGGCTGACCGGGTTCGGGTAGATCACCTCGAAGGGCTTGCCCTGCGCCTTGCGGCCGATACCGGCGCTGTTCTGCACGATCGCCACGTCGACCTGGCCGAACTCCAGCGCGCGCAACGTGTTGCCGTTGGTGTTGAACACTTGCAGGCCGTTGGCCTTCAGCTTCTCGAACCAGGCCTCGCCCTGGCTCACGCCGCCCTGCCACTGCATCATGCCGGCGACCAGCGGATAGGTCGGGCCCGAGATCGCCGGGTTGTTCATCCCCACCTTGCCCTTCAGCGCGGGCTTCATCAGATCGTCCCAGCTGGTCGGCCATTCGGCCTTCGGCAGCTTCTTGGTGTTGACCACGATGGCACCCGCCACCGAGGCGGCGCTGACGGTATAGGCATGGTCCGCCGGCTGCAGCTTGGCGCCCAGGTCATTCCAGTCGGCCTTGGCGGCATAGGGCTGCAACAGCCCCTCGTTGGCCAGGTTGCGCATCCCCTCGGCGCCGTCGACCCAGATGATGTCCCACTGCGGGTTCTGCTTTTCCGCCTCGACGCGGGCCAGCAGCGGGCCGGTGCTGCCGTCGACCACCTTGGTCGGGATGCCGGTGGCCTTC
>JAKAJW010000141.1 GCA_021813645.1 Pseudomonadota bacterium
GCCGATCACGGTGAACGTGCCCGGCTCCGGCCCCTGGTCGCCGCGCGACTTCGAGCGCACCTATATGGGCCCGGTGACGCTGACCACGGCGCTCGCCGACTCGCTGAACACCTCGGCGGTGCGGATCGCGCTGCAGGTCGGCCTGCCCCGCGTGCGCGAAGTGGCGACCGAATTCGGCCTGCAGACCGACCTGGCCAAGGGCCCGGCCCTGGCGCTCGGCGTGTCGCAGGTGACGCTGCTCGACATGACCGGCGCCTATGCCGGCATCCTCAACGGCGGCTCTTCCGTGCAGCCCTACGGCTTGGTCAGCCTGACGCTGCGCGGCGACAAGCAGCCGCTGATGGGCCAGATCGGCGGCATCGGCCAGCGGGTGATCTCGCAGCAGGCCGCCCAGGAACTGATCTACATGATGAGCCAGGTGGTGGAGCGCGGCACCGGCGTGCGGGCCAAGCTGCCCGACCGCCAGGCGGCCGGCAAGACCGGCACCACCCAGCAATCGCGCGACGCCTGGTTCATCGGCTTCACCGCAGATTACGTCTGCGGCGTCTGGCTGGGCAACGACGACGATTCGCCGCTGACCGGCACGGTCGGTGGCGGCCTGCCTGCGGATATCTGGCATGGCGTGATGACCCGGATCGACCAGGGGCTGCCGCCGCGGCCGCTGCCGATGCTGGTGCCGACCGGCGCCCCACAGGGCACCGACACCGCCACCGGCGGGCAGGGGACGGCCGGCGGCCAAGACTGGCTGATCGACCGGGTGATGCGCAATGTTCTGGGCGCGCTGACCGGCAAGAACTGAGCGCGGCCGCCCCGCCCGAACGGGGGCTGGCCGTCTTGCCGGCCGGGCACGACGCCGGGCCGCGCGCGCGGCCCGGGGTATTCGGCGTCAGCCCGCGGTCTTCAGCCGGGTGATCAGCGCATCGAGGTTGCCGTGCTCCTGGTCGAGCATGGCGCCGATCTGGGTGCGCTCGGTGGCGAGCATGTTCACCCCGTCGATGACCATGTTGAAGAACAGATCGCGGCCGGACTTGTTGGACACCCACCAGCGCAGGTCGAAGGGCGGTTGGCCGCGCAGGGTCGCCGTCGAATCCACCTCGTAGAAATTGTTCAGCGGATAGGCGTTGGTGACCTGGATCTTGCCGCCGATGAACTCGCGGAAGCGGCGGCCGTATTTGCGCGACAGGTAGCCCTCGAAGGCCTGGGTGAAGGCGGTCATCTGCGCCGGGCTGGCCGAACGCGCGGCGATGCCGAGCGCGGCGCGGGCGATGATCGGCACATCCGCGTATTTGGCGAACAGCGCCTGGAATTCGGCGAACATCTGGGCTTCCGAGGCACCGGAGTTGATGATCCGGTTCACCTCGGCGACCACCGCATCGACCAATGCGCGCGCGGCCGCGGTGTCGAGCGCCAGCGCCGGCCGGGCCAGGCCAACCACCGCGGCGCCGCCGAACACGCCAGCCAGAAGCCGGCGACGGGTCAGCTCACTTGCCATAGGGGTCCTCATAGGGATCGAAGGTGGGGGCCTGTTCCGGCATGCCGAGATCGTGGTGGCGTTTCTCGAGATAGATCAGCCGCTCTTGCTGGTAGCTGCCAGGCGCATGCAGGATGGAATTGATCAGGCTGTTGTATTTGTAGCGGTCGCCGACCCGGGCGGCGAGATGCGCCGCCGTCGGGTAGTTATGCATCCGCTTGGGAAAGATGTAGTTGACCGGATCGGTGACGATGTCGACCACCGTGCCGGCAAGGTCGCGCTGGGTCGAGGGGCCGAGGAAGGGCACTTCCAGATAGGCGCCTTCGGGCGCGCCCCAGACATAGAGCGTCCGGCCGAAATCGTTCTCGGCCGGCGGCAGGCCCAGGGCGCCCGCCGGATCGAAGATGCCGCCGATGCCGAAGACCGTGTTGAAGGCGAAGCGCAGCACATTCTGGCCGGCGGAGGCAAATCGCGCCTGCAGGATGTCGTTCAGCGCATAGCTCGGCAGGTCGAGGTTTTGCGAGAAATTGCTGACCCCGCGGCGCAGGGGACCCGGCACCGACTTGCCGTAGGCCTGCGAGACCGGCTGCAGCACATGGCTGTCGAAGGCGACGTTGAACGCGTGATTCTCGCGATTCTGCGCCTCATAGGGGTCGTTGATGAGCCCGGGCCCCGTCTTGGGCGCGCAGGCGCCGACCGTCACCGCCACCAGCGCCGCCCAAAGCATCCCGCTTCGCCGCGGCCCGGGCAAGGAAATCCTCTGGGTCATCGTGCACTCTGTCCACAATCCGGCCGGGACTTCCGCGCCCGACGCGACCTAAGTGCATGTAGGGGTCTGGCGCGGCCAAGACAACCGCCTAGCGGGCCTTGGCCGGACCGGCCTCGCCCGAAGCGGCAGTTTCCTGGCCAGCGGGGCGCAATTGCCACAGCGCCGCGCCGCCGCGACGGCGCCCGGCGCGCCCGATCGGGGGTTTCCGTTCGCCCGCTGCGGCGCTAGCTTGCCGCCGTGATCCGGAACGGCCCAGGAGGCGAGGATGAGCGGAGAGATCGAGGCCCGGCTGAAATCGCTGGGGGTGGAACTGCCGAACGCGCCGGCACCGGCGGCCAACTACGTGCCCTTCGTGCTGGTCGGCAATCAGCTTTACGTCTCGGGCCAGATCAGCCAGGGGCCCGAGGGGCTCATCAAGGGCAAGCTCGGCGCCGATCTCGAGGTGGCGGCCGGTGCCGCCGCGGCGCGGCGTTGCGCGATCAGCCTGCTCGCCCAGGTCAAGGCGGCCTGCGGCGGCGACCTCGGCCGGCTCAAGCGGGTGGTCAAGCTCACCGGCTTCGTCAACTCGACGCCCGATTTCACCGACCAGCCGAAGGTGATCAACGGCGCTTCGGACTTCCTGGTGGAGGTGCTCGGCGACGCCGGCCGCCACGCCCGCTCCGCCGTCTCCGCCGCCGCGCTGCCCCTGGGCGTCGCCGTTGAAATCGAAGGTATTTTCGAGCTGAACTGATGCCCAACCTGCCCGCTGAC
This sequence comes from Pseudomonadota bacterium, assembly GCA_021813645.1. Classification (GTDB taxonomy): domain Bacteria; phylum Pseudomonadota; class Alphaproteobacteria; order Rhodobacterales; family Rhodobacteraceae; genus Solirhodobacter. The sequence goes on from JAKAJW010000141.1 coordinate 2,991, forward strand.
TTCTTGCAGACCCCGATCGCCCATCGCGGCTACCACGATCGCGCCGCCGGCCGGCCGGAAAACTCGCTGGCCGCGGTGCATGCCGCAGTCGCCGCGGGCTATGGCGTGGAGATCGACATTCAGCCCTCGGCCGACGGCGTGCCGATGGTGTTCCACGACTACACGCTGGACCGCATGACGCCGGTGAAGGGCTCGATCTTCACCAAGACGGCGGCCGAGCTTGCCACCCTGACGCTTGGCGGGACCGCCGAGACGATCCCGACGCTGGCCGAGGTGTTGGCGGCGGTGGGCGGCAAGGTGCCGCTGCTCATCGAGATCAAGGACCAGGACGGGGCGAGCGGGCCCAAGGTCGGCCCGCTGGAGGCGGCGGTGGCCAAGGTGCTGAACGGCTACCGCGGCCCGGTAGCGATGATGTCCTTCAACCCGCATTCGATGGCGGCGATGGCGGTATCGGCCCCGGATCTGCCGCGCGGGCTCACCACCTGCGCCTATCCGGCCAAGGACTGGCCGCTGATCGCGGAGGACGAGCGCGCCCGGCTGCGGGCGATTCCGGATTACGACCGGGTCGGCGCTGCGTTCATCAGCCACGAGGCGGCCGACCTCGCCCGGCCGCGGGTGGCGGAACTGAAGGCCCAGGGCGCCGCGATCCTGTGCTGGACGATCCGCAGCCCCGAGGCCGAGACGGAAGCGCGCCAGATCGCCCAAAACATCACCTTCGAGCGTTACGCCGCCGTGATCCCCTCTTGACGCCGCAGCGCGGCGGACCAGGTGAAGAGGGCCGCGCGGGGGAAGGATGAGCGAGACCGTCGAGATCAGCCTGCTCACCGACCTGTCGGAGGTCGCGCCCTCCGACTGGGATGCCTGCGCCTGTCCCGAGGCGGCCGACGGCCGGCCGCGCGACCCCTTCACCACGCATCGCTTCCTGTCGGCGCTGGAACGCTCGCGCTCGGTCGGGCCCGGCACCGGCTGGGCGCCGCGGCATCTCGTGGCGCGGGCCGGGGGCGCGGTGATCGCGGTGGCGCCGCTTTACGCCAAGAGCCACAGCCAGGGCGAATATATCTTCGACTTCAACTGGGCCGAGGCCTATGAGCGGGCCGGCGGGCGCTACTATCCGAAGCTGCAGATCGCGGTGCCCTTCACCCCGGCGACCGGCCGCCGGCTGCTGACCCGGCCGGGCTTCGAGGTGGCTGGCCGCGCGGCGCTGCTGCAGGGCGCCCTGCAACTGGCCGAGAAGAGCCGGCTCTCGTCGCTGCATGTCACCTTCTGCACCGGGGAAGAGGCCCGTGCCGGGGCGGAGATGGGGCTGCTGCACCGCGTCACCCAGCAGTTCCACTGGGAAAACCCGGGCTATGCCGATTTCGACGGCTTCCTCGACACGCTGGCCTCGCGCAAGCGCAAGACGATCCGCAAGGAGCGCGCCCAGGCCCAGGGCTTCGGCGGCAGCATCCACAGCTTTACCGGCGACGCGCTGAAGCCCGAGCATTGGGACGCTTTCTGGCGCTTCTACCAGGACACCGGAAGCCGCAAATGGGGCCGCCCCTATCTGACCCGCGCCTTCTTCGACGAGATGCAGGCCATGATGCGCGACGACATCCTGCTGGTGCTGGCCGAACGCCACGGCCGCTGGGTGGCGGGGGCGCTGAATTTCATCGGGCGTGAGACGCTTTACGGCCGCTACTGGGGCTGCGTCGAGGAACATCCCTGCCTGCATTTCGAGCTCTGCTACTACCAGGCGATCGACTATGCGATCGCCGCGGGGCTGCAGCGGGTGGAAGCCGGCGCCCAGGGCGAGCACAAGCTGGCCCGCGGCTATCTGCCGACCGAGATCCACTCGCTGCACTGGATCGCCGATCCGGGCTTCCGCGCCGCGGTGGCGCACTATCTGGAGGCGGAGCGGCGGGCCGTCGGCGAAGAGATCGAGGTGCTGACCGCCTACGGCCCGTTCCGCCGCGGCGCCCGGCCGGAGTGACGGGCCGGGCGCGCCGCGCCGCCTGCCCCACCCGGCCGATCGATGCTATGCTGGGCCAGTGAAAAGGGAGAGATGCGATGGCGGAAGCTCTGGATGGCGCGGCGCGGGCGGCGGCCCTGGCGCCCTTGCTGGCGGCGGGCTGGCTGCCGGTCGAGGGGCGCGACGCGATCGCCAAGCGGTTCAGCTTCGCCAATTTCGTCGAGGCCTTCGGCTGGATGACGCGGGTCGCCCTTTGGGCGGAGAAATGGGACCACCATCCGGAGTGGTCGAATGTCTACAAGACCGTCGAGGTCACCCTGACCAGCCATGACGCCGGCGGACTGACCGAGCGCGACGTGAAGCTCGCCGCCAAGATGGATGCGCTCTTCGCCGCCGGACGCTGACGGGGGCCGAAGCCGGGTGGTCAGGCGAGCGCGCCGGCGGCCGGACGCTGGTCGATCAGGTAGTCTGCCGCCATCGCGCCGGCCCACATGCAGGCGAGCGCCAGCCAGGAGGTGCCGGTGAAGATCGAGGTGCCGGTCACCCCGTTGCCGATCGCGCAGCCGCCCGCGAGCATGCCGCCGAAGCCCATCAGCACCGCCCCGGTCATGGCGCGGCGCATGTTGCTTTCGCCCTCGAAGCCCTGCAGCTTCAGTTCGCCCGCCACCGCCGCGGCAAGGAAGGCGCCGAGGAAGACGCCGGGCACCAGGCCGATGTCGAAGTCGAGCACCGCATCGCGCGACAGAAAGAACATCAGCGTATTGGCCGAAGGTCCGGTGAAGGTGGCGGAGGTGATCGGGAACGGGTCGAAGCTGACCTGCGCCAGCCAGTAGGTGAGCACCCAGCCCACCGCCACCGCGAAGCCGACGCCGGAGGCGAAGATCAGCGTGCCGGCGCCGATCCGGTTGCGCCGCGCGATCTCGAGCGCGAGCACCGCGAAGCCCAGGCCGAGCGCGAGCCCCGCCACCCGCGGCAAGCCGGAGGCGTCGAGCAGGTCGAGATTGTGGCCGCCTGCGGTGACCCAGAGCCCGGCCAGCCAGTTGCGCAACGGCGACAGCCAGCCGTGCAGGCTCATCTGCGCGGCCACCGCGAAGATCAGCCCCGAGACCACCGAGCGCAGGTTGCCGGTGGCGGCAAGCACCAGGAGCCGGCCGGAGCAGCCGCGCGCCATCACCATGCCGACGCCGAACAAGAGCCCGCCGACGATCGCGCCGGACCAGCTGCCGGGCACCGCCATGATGCGCGCCTCGGTCGACCGGAACAGGCCGGCGAGCGTGGCCGCCTGCACCCAGACCAGCGCGGTGGAGAAGGTGAGCAGCCAGACCGCCACCCGCGGGCCGAGCCGGCCGCGGGCGAATTCGACCGTGGCCGCACGCAGGCAGAAGGCGGAGCGCTGCGCCGCCACACCGAAGATCGCCCCGGTGGCCAGCCCGAACAGGGCCGAGGTCGGATGTTCGCCCAGCATGTCGACAAGCGGCACGAGGTTCATGCGGCAGATCCTCCGTCGTCGATCGCGGCCGACTGTCGCCGTTGCGCCGGCCCGCCGCCTTGATTCAAATCAGGCGCCGGCCAGATTGCCGATGCGGCTCAGCCGGCGGTGACCGCGACGCTGTGATTGGGCTCGATCGTCACCGTGCCCTTGCGCTTGAGCCAGCTTTCGACGACCTCCCAGATCGGCGGGCCTTCGGTGCCCTGATTGACGCTGGCCCAGCCGGCGACGACATAGGTCTTGGCCGGATCGACCGGCGCGCCGGTCTTCAAGAGCGTCATGTTCGACAGCCTTTCGCCCTGTTTCTTGGTGACGTCGATCGCATAGCCCATGCCGCCGACCCGCACCATGTCGCCGCCCTGCTGGTAATAGGGGTCGGGGTTGAAGAGGTTGTCGGCCACGTCCTCGAGGATCGCCTTCAATTGCGCCCCGGTCATCTCGCTGCGATAGCAGTTCGGATAGGTCATCGCGGTGGCGTTGTAGAGATCCTCGCGGGTGATCGGCTGGCCGGCGATCACGCTCGGCCCCCAGCGGAAGCCGGGCGACAGGGCGATATCGGCCTCGCGCTCTTCGATCATCGCGTTGCAGATCAGATCGTCCCAGGTGCCGTTGAAATTGCCGCGGCGGTAGAGCAGGCCGCCGGTGTGGCCGATCACCTCGGCCATCTCCTTCTCATAGGGCGCGCGCTGCGCGGCGACCAGCTTGGCCATCTCGGCATCCGGCGCGATCACGTCGGAGAAGATCGGGATCAGCTTGTGGCGGAAGGCCTTGATCTCCTTGCCCTGCACGTCGAGGTCGAGCCGGGTGATGAACTTGCCGTTCGACCCCGAGGCGATCAGCATGGTCTTGCCGACCATCACCGGCTCGGGCAGCGCGTCATGGGTATGGCCGGTCAGGATCACGTCGATCCCCGCGACCCGGCCGGCCAGCTTGCGGTCGACGTCGAAGCCGTTGTGCGACAGCAGCACGACCAGATCGGCGCCCTTGCCGCGCACCTCCTGCACCATCTGGGCGATGCGATCCTCGCGGATGCCGAAGCTGAGATCGGGGAACATCCCTTTCGGATTGGCCACCGGCAGATAGGGGAAGGCCTGGCCGATCACCGCGATCTGCACGCCGCCACGCTCGAAGATCTTATAGGGGTCGTAGGCGGGTTCGTCCCAGGTGGCGTCGAAGATATTGGCCCCCAGGAAGGGGAAGCCGAGGCCCTTGACGATCTCCTTCACCCGGTCGATGCCGAGGGTGAATTCCCAATGCGAGGTCATCGCGTCGGGCTTCAGCGCGCCCATCGCGTTGACCATGTCCTGGCCCTGGGTCTTCAGCACGGTATAGGAGCCGTGCCAGGTGTCGCCGCCGTCCAACAGCAGCGCCTCCGGCCGGGCGGCGCGGATCGCCTTGACCACGGTGGCGATGCGATCGAAGCCGCCCATCTTGCCGTAGCCTTTAGCCAGGGCGTCGAAGTCGAGATAGGTCAGCGCATAGGCCTCTGGGCTGCCCGGCTTCAAGTTGTAGAGCTTGAGGAAATCGGCCCCGGTGACATGCGGCGGCAGCCCCTTGTCGGCGCCGACGCCCAGGTTCGTCTCGGGCTCGCGGAACCAGTCGGGGACCAGCTGGCCGTGGCTGTCGGTGATGTGGATCAGGGTGACATTGCCGAGCGTGTCGAATTCCAGCAGCTTGTCCTGGCTCAGCGCCTGCTGCGCGGCGAGCCGCGACCAACGGCCGACGCCATCCGCGCCCCAGATCGCCGAGGCCGCCACCGCCGCCTGCAGAAAGTCACGCCGCGAAATCATCCCATCGCCTCCGCACCCGATGTTGGAAACAGGGCGGGCCCGAAGGCCCGCCCATGATCGCGAAACCCGTCCGTCGCGACGGGATCAGGGCCGAACCGCGACGCCCTCGACCGAAAGGCCGTTGCCGCGCGAGGCGACGTAGAGCTCCAGCGCATGCAACTCGGGCGAGCCGGGCTGGAAGCTTTCGGCGCGGGTGTCCCGGATGCAGCCGTAGAAGCGTTCCTGCGTCGACACCAACCGGGCGGCGCTGAGCCGATAGGTCGGGAAGCCGTTGATCTGGCCCTGCGAGAGGTGGTCGCCGCGGATATGGTCGCCGAAGTGATCCTCGTGGCAGTTGGCGCAGGACAGTTGGAGGCTGCCGAAGCGGGTGTAGTAAAGCTTTTCGCCCTCTTCCCAGAACGGCTTGGCGGCGCCGTCGGTCTTCACGTTCACCGGCATGCCGCGCGACTGCACCGAGATGGCGGCGGTCATCACCACCATCTTGTTGTCCTTCCAGCCCCAGGCCTTGGCGCCCATCCGGTTGGTGCGGCAGTCGTTGATGTAATCCTCCATCGACCAGAGCTGGCCGGCCTTGTTCACCTTCGGCATGGTGGCGCGGACACCCTTCATGCTTTCGATGCCGTTATGGCAGGAGGCGCAGGACTTTCCGGCGGTGCCGTCGACCGTATTCCAGAGCTTGTCGCCCTCGTCGACCGCCGTCATGCCGGGGTTGGAAAAGTCGTCCTCTTCCATCGTCTGGGTGGTCGGGTCGCGGAAGAGCCAACCCGAATAGATCGTCTTCAGACCCGGAATATTGGCCGGCGCCGGCGCCTTCGTGGTCATCGCCATCCCATCGATGACCAGCTTCGCGTCCGGATTCCAGTCCTGCCCTGCCGCCGAGGCGGGGCCAGCCAGCCCCAGCCCGGCGAGACCCGCCAGGGCAAGCGCGGCCACCGTCGTTTTGCGCAATTTCATCCTCTCTCCTCCCTGACGAGTGTGAAATCGGCTGCGATTAGCCGAGCGCGATGGACTTCTTGTCGGTGTAGACGGTGCCGTCGTCGTCATACCACTTGAAGACGAATTCGCCGGCCGCATCGATCTTGGCGTCGAATTCGAAATAGGGGTTCGCCGAGACGGCGGGATCGATCGCGACGTCGATCACGTTCTTGCCGTTGAAGTCGCAGGTGAAGCGGTGAATGATCTCGCGCGGGATCGGCTTGCCGTCCTTGTCCTTGGTGAAGCCCGTGACCATCGGGTGGCTAATCAGCGTCTTGATGGTGAAGACCTCGCCCGCCTTGGCGCTGGCCGGCACTTTCACGCGCGGAATGACGTTATCCATCTGTTCTCTCTCCCGATCCGGTCTCAGCCACCGCAGCCGCCGACCGTGACCTTGATGGTCATCGCGGCCTTCTTGAACGACCCGTCGGCCATCTTGGCGATCGCCGAGACTTCCTGGGTCTGGGCCAGCCGGATCCGCGTCGCCGCTTTCTGGCTGCCGGCCATCGGGCCGAAGTTGAAGGTGCAGACCGCCGGCGTCGGGTTGTTCGGCGCGATCACCAGGATCGCGGTCGCGCCGGGGGCGTCGACCGTGATCGGCACGGTGTTGCCGTTCTCGGCGATCTCGGGCGCGGTCAGGGTCACCCCGCCAGTGCCGACCGACGCCCCGCCGGTGAACTGGTTGACCACATCGTCGACGGCCGATGCCTCGGCGCGCGGGGCGAGGACGGCGAGTGCCACCCCCCCGGCGCCGACGGCAAGAACCTCACGTCTAGAAAGCCTCATGTCTCACTCCCTGGCTCGCGTTCGGGGCTCGCGCCCCTCAGTCCTTGAATGTCTCGAGAAGCGCGACCACATCCTCGACCTGCTGCGGGGTCAGGATCGGGGTGATCGTCTTGGCCGGCTTGGCGGTATAACCGTCGCCCGGGCGGATGATGTCGGCCACGTTGTAGAACGAGGGCATCATGGAATCGGGGAAATGCTTCTTGGCGTTCACCACGATGCCGCGCAGCTGCGCCACGGTGTAGCGCGAGGCGACGCCATCGAGCGAGGGGCCGATGTTGCCGGGCTCGGGGAACTTCGCCCAGCCGGACGCCGCGTGGCACGCGATGCAATTGCCCATCGAGCGCGTGGTGGCGACCTTCAGGCCGTCGGCCGGGTTGCCCGCCACCGAGGTGAGCGGCTGAGCTACGGCGCCGTCGTCACTGAATTTCACGTCGTTCGGCAGCGTATCGGCGACCGCAATCGTAGCCACAATAGCGGCGGCGATCGCAACTGGTGCGATGCGTCGATGCATCGGTGTCCTCCCTGACATCCCCAGATCGGGTCGGCTTCTCCCAGGCCTCCCCTGATTTAGTGGTAACAAGCAGATCACAATTTCGCCAAGAAAAAAATGCCACCGGCGGCATATGATTTCCCGGCAAGTCGCCGGATCGCTCGGTCAGTTCGACTCATCCATTTGAAAATGCTCGGCGAAATAACGCTGGAACGGCACGCCCTCGCGATAAACGTGATCGCGAATATACGTGAACATGGCCAGGGTCGTGTTCTTGCCGAAGGCGCCCGGCATCACCATCGCCGCGGCCTGCACGGCGGTTTTCCCCGGCGGCACCTCCTCCGGCAGGAAGATCAGGGTGGGGGTGAAGGCGATTCCCCAGCGCAGCGCCATCTCCTTCTCGGGCAGCACCTTGCCGTCGAAGTCAGTCACCTGCCGGTCGCCCCAGAGATTGAGCTGATCGACGAAATAGGTTTCGCGGATGATCTTGTCGATCGCCGGTGTGGGGAAGACCACCTCCTGCATCTTCTTGCAGTAGATGCAGCCGCGCTGCTCGATCATGATGAGCAGCCGCTTGTGCTGGGAATTGGCCTCGGCCAGATCGTCGCGCAGGTCGAGGAAGGTGTCCTGCAGCCAGGTCGGCTTGTGCAGCCCGTCATCGCCGAGCGGCACGACGGCCCGGGCGGCGCCGGCGGCCAGGGCGAGGGTCAGGGCAAAGGCTACGGCAAGCGGACGCATCGAGACCTCCCAGGTAGATGTCAGAGCAGCGTGCTTTCCCAATCGAAATGGCGGACCAGGAAATCCGAGATGTAGTTGACCGAATCGGTCGCGATCAGCACGGCGAAGAGGATCAGCATAACCCCCATCACCTTTTCGACATAACCGAGATAGCGCCGGTTGCGCGCCACCCAGGCCAGGAAGGGCCGCGCGAAGAGCGAGGCCAGGATGAAGGGCAGTGTCATCGCCAGGCCGTAGACCAGAAGCAGGGCCCCGCCGTGCAGCAGGTTGCCGGTGCCGGAGGCGACGAACAGGATCGCGGCCAGCGCCGGGCCCACGCAGGGCGTCCAGCCGAAGCCGAAGGCGAGGCCCATCACATAGGCGCCGAACACCGTCGCCGGATCGGTTTTCGCGTCTAGCCGGGCCTCGCGATAGAGGAAGGGCAGGCGCAAAATCCCGAGGAAATGCAAGCCGAAGACCAGAAGGACGGCGGCGGCCAGCCAGGACAGCTGCGCCTTCCAGGCCAGGAAGGCCGAGCCGACCGCGGTGGCCCCGAGGCCGAGCAGGACGAAGATGGTGGTGACGCCCAGCGCGAAGGCCGTGGCCGAAAGCACCAGCCGCCGCTGCGCGCCGGGGGCCAGGGCGACCGCGGTGCCGTCGCCCTTCAACTCCTGCATCGAGATACCGGCCATGTAGCACAGGTAGAAGGGCACCATGGGCAGGATGCAGGGAGACAGGAAGGAGAGTAGCCCTGCCAGGGCGGCACCACCGAAAGAGACGCTCAAACCCATCCGAGCTCCGCCTTGCTGTTGCGCTCAATAGTCCATAAACTGCATATATTCTTAGCGAGGCGTCAACGATGCTGTTCAACCGTCGTTCGAGTCTGACCTGGGCGGCGGCAGCGGTCTTGGCCGCGACGCTGGGAAATACCGCCCATGCGGCCACGCCGCTTCGCCTCATCATGTTCGAGCAGGACGGCTGCCCCTGGTGCGCCCGCTGGAACCAGGAGATCGGCCCGATCTATCCGAAGACCACCGAGGGCGAAGCGGCGCCGCTCACCCGCCTCGACATCCACGCCGCCCTGCCGAACGGGATCGACCTGGTTCGCAAGCCCCAGTTCACGCCGACCTTCGTGTTGCTGGAGGACGGCAAGGAAGTCGGCCGGATCGAGGGCTATCCCGGCGCCGATTTCTTCTGGGGCTTGCTCGACCGGCTGCTGAGCAAGGCCACCCCGCCCAAGGCGTGATCGCGCCGAGACGCTGCAAAAGGAGGACCGCCCGATGACGACCCGCCAGAAGTCCGCCAAGTCGCCGCTCGCCCTGGTTCTGACCGGCGCCCTGGCCCTCGCCGCCGGCCCGGCGGCCGCCGCCGAGCCAAGCGTCGTCACGGTGCAGGACAGTTTCGACAACGTGACCTTCGCGGTTCAGAACGCGATCACCAACGCCGGTCTGGTCATCGACACGGTGAGCCACACCGGCGACATGCTCAAGCGCACCGGCGCCGATGTCGGCTCGACCAAGCCGCTTTTCCTGCATGCCGACGTCTTCAGCTTCTGCTCGGCCGTCGTCAGCCGCGAGGTGATGACGGCCGATGCGATGAACATCCAATACTGCCCCTACCACATCTTCGTCGCCGAACTGCCGGACAAGCCTGGCACCATCCTAGTCGGCCACGAGGTCTACCCGCACGGGGTGATGGACAAGGTGAACGCCCTGCTCGACGGCATCATCAAGGACGCGCTGAACTGAGCGCGGCGCAGGCCGCGCCCCTCAGAACGCGCCCCGCCCAGCGAACGCACCCCGCCTAGAACTCGCCCTTGGAAGCCTTGTCGAGGATGTCGAGCATGGTGCTGCGCACCTGCAGCGCCTCTTTCAGCAGATCGGGCGGAAGCGGCTTGCCGCCGTGGATCATCATGTCCATGTCGAGCGTATAGAGCCACAGCGCGCCCTGCTTGTCCTCCACCAAGGCGACCCGGCAGGGCAGATAGGCCGAATAGGCTTCGGAATAGTCGACCATCTTCGCCGCGGTGAGCGGGTTGCAGTAGAGGTAGAGCTTGAGCTTGCGCCAGGGCTTGCCCTGCATCGCGGCCACCTGATCGCCCAGCGGCAGCTCGCCCACGCCCTTGATATTGTCCGCCAGCGCCACCGACTGGATCGACTGGTCGACATCGTCGAAGCTCAGGCCCGCCTGCACCTTGCGCTTCCAAACCGTCGCATCGGCGGCATTGCCGGTCGCGGCGAGCCGTTCGGCCATGTGCCAGTAGACCTTCGGCGCCTGCGGATCGAAGCCCGCGAAGACATAGGCCAGATAGGCCACGGCCAAAATGACCAACAGCCCGATGAGGGCCAAGAAATTACGCAAAACGGCCATGTGGCTCCCTCCCTCAGGCTGGCCTCCCCGCCAACCCATGCCATTCGAGGAATATGACTTGCCGACAGGCGGGCTTGTCAAGCGCTCATGTCATGGCCGCGAAACTGCCGGGAACGCCGCCCGAAACCCACATTGCGCCGGACCGTCTCGCGGCCGGGCGGCGCCATCGGTCGCCGCGCGGGGCACGGGGAGGCGGCGAACCCGGAGGCGGCTTTCCTGCGCGCGGCTCGGCGACGGATACCGGCCCCGAGGATCGGGGCGACCGTTCGGAGCCGAGGTTCGGGCTCAGGGTTCCGGATCGGCGACCTGGATCGGCAGCTTGGATCGGGGGTCTGCGGCCGGACGGATGCGGCCCCCCGGCGGAGGCGCCTGCCGTCAAAGCCCGAAGCGCCCGCCGGAGAGTCCCCGGCGGGCGCCGCATGAAGGCTTTGGGCGGTGGAGCGCCGGTCAGACCACCCGCAGCTTCGCTTCCCTTTGGCGGTCGTCATGCCCCTCGCCGGACTGGTGGTCCGCGTCGAGTTTGAACCGGGACGCCAGCTTGGCCAGGCTGCCGGCCTCGGAGCGCAACGCCTGACCCTCCGCCGTCGCCTGATCGACCATGGCGGAGTTCTTCTGCGTCACCTCGGCCAGCGCATTGGCGCCGATGCTGATCTCGGAGATGCCGGTCGATTGCTCCTCTTGCGCCGAAGCGATGCCGGACACCAGCGAGGAGATATGCGACACCGAGGTGAGGATGCTCTCCAGCGCCTCGCCGGTCTCGCCGACCAGGCGGACGCCCTGGTTGACATGCCCGGTCGAGGCGGTGATCAGCGACTCGATCTGCTTGGCCGCCTCGGACGAGCGCTGCGCAAGCTCGCGCACCTCCGAAGCGACGACGGCGAAGCCGCGGCCGGATTCGCCGGCCCGGGCCGCCTCGACGCCGGCGTTCAGCGCCAGCAGGTTGGTCTGGAAGGCGATGTTGTCGATCAGGCCGACGATCTGCGCAATCTGGCTGGAGGATTTCTGGATCTCCCCCATCGCCTCGACCGCCTTGGCCACCACCAGGCCCGAGGCCTCGGCATGGCTGCGCGCCGCCCGCACCGCCTTGTCGGCCTCGCCGGCGCTCGACGCGGTGGCGCGGACGCTTTGCGACAGCTCGTCGAGCGCCGCCGAGGTTTCCTCGAGCGTGGCCGCCTGGCTTTCCGTCCGGCGCGAGAGATCCTCGGAGGCCTGGGCGATCCGGCCGGCGCCGTCGTTGATGCTGCCGATCGCGCCCTGCAACTGGGTCACCACCTCATGCAGCCGCTCCCGGGCGATGTTGAAGTCGCCGCGCACCTGCTCGTATTCCTCGGAGAAGGCGGTGT
>JAKAJW010000113.1 GCA_021813645.1 Pseudomonadota bacterium
CGAGATCGCCTGCCGGGTCATCGACACCGCGCGCCGGCTCGGCGTGACGACCGTCGCGGTCTATTCCGACCCCGACCGCGACGCCCGCCATGTCGCGCTGGCGGACGAGGCGGTGGCGATCGGCGGCGCCGCGCCGGCCGACAGCTACCTGCGGGCCGAGCGCATCATCGCCGCCGCGCTGGCCTGCGGGGCGCAGGCGATCCATCCGGGCTATGGCTTCCTCTCCGAGAACCCGGAGTTCGTCGATCAGGTCGAAGCCGCCGGGCTGACCTTCATCGGCCCCTCGGCGGCGGCGATCCGGGCGATGGGGCTGAAGGATGCCGCCAAGGCGCTGATGGCCGGGGCGGGGGTGCCGGTGGTGCCAGGCTACCATGGCGCCAACCAGGATCCCGAGCATCTCGCCGGCGCCGCCGAGGCGGTCGGCTATCCGGTGCTGATCAAGGCGGTGGTCGGCGGCGGCGGCAAGGGCATGCGGCGGGTGGACCGGCCCGAGGCGTTCGCCGCGGCGCTTGAGAGCGCGCGCGGCGAGGCCCGCACCGCCTTCGGCAACGATGCCGTGCTGATCGAGAAATTCATCGCCGCCCCCCGCCATATCGAGGTGCAGGTGTTCGGCGACGGCAGCGATGCGCTGCATCTGTTCGAGCGTGACTGCTCGCTGCAGCGCCGCCACCAGAAGGTGATCGAGGAGGCGCCGGCCCCCGGCATGACCGCCGAGATGCGCGCGGCGATGGGCGAAGCGGCGGTGAAGGCCGCGCGCGCCATCGGCTACCGCGGCGCCGGCACCGTCGAATTCATCGTCGACGGTTCCGCCGGGCTGCGGCCGGACCGGTTCTGGTTCATGGAGATGAACACCCGGCTGCAGGTCGAGCATCCGGTGACCGAGGCGATCAGCGGCATCGATCTGGTCGAATGGCAGCTGCGCGTCGCGGCCGGCGAGCCCTTGCCCTGCCGGCAGGCGGATCTGGCGATCCGCGGCCATGCCTTCGAGGCCCGGCTCTATGCCGAGGACGTGCCGGCGGGCTTCCTGCCGGCGACCGGCCGGCTGGCGCATCTGCGCTTCGGCCCCGGCGCCCGGATCGAGACCGGCGTGCGCCCGGGCGATGCGATCAGCCCCTGGTACGACCCGATGATCGCCAAGATCGTCACCCATGGCCCGACCCGGGGCGCCGCGCTGCGCCAGCTCGCCCGCGCGCTGGAGGAGACCGAGGTGGCCGGCACGGTCACCAATCTCGCCTTCCTCGGCGCGCTGGCCCGGCACGAGGGGTTTGCCGGCGGCGCGGTCGACACCGGGCTGATCGCCCGCGACCTTGCCGCGCTCACCGCCGAGACGCCGGCCGCGCGCCCGGCCAAGGTCGCCGCCGTGTTGGCCGCGGCCGGGCTCTGGGAGGCGCCGGCGGCACAGGCCGGCTTCAGCCTCTGGGCGCCGCTGCCGCGACGGATCGCGCTCGCCGGCCTCGAGGCGGTGCTCCGGGTCGAGCGCGCTGACCGGATGCGGGTCGAGTTCGACGGCGGCGAAAGCCTGGCCGAGCGGCGCGATGGCGCCTGGTGGATCGATGGCGCCAAGGCGCCGGCGCGGGTGCTGCGGCTCGGCGACCGGATCGAGGTCTTCGGCCCCGGCGGCGGCGTCTTCGCGCTGCCCGACCCGCTCGACCGCGACCCGAGCCACGGGCCCGGCGCCGATGTGACGCTGTCGCCGATGCCGGGGCTGGTCAAGGCGGTCTTCGTCGCGGCCGGCCAGGCGGTGGCGAAGGGCGACCGGCTCGCGGTGCTCGAGGCGATGAAGATGGAGCACACGCTGACCGCCGCCCGCGACGGGGTGGTGGCCGAGGTTCTGACGGCGCCGGGCGCCCAGGTCGAGGCCGGGGCGGCGCTGATCCGGCTGGAGGCGGAGCCATGATCCGGCTCCATCACGTGCCGCAGGCGCGCAGCTTCCGCATCCTCTGGCTGCTCGAGGAACTGGGCGAAAGCTTCGAAGTCGTGCCGCATTCCTTCTTCGACAAGTCGTTGCGCTCGGCGGATTATCTGGCGCTCTCGCCGGCCGGCCGGGTGCCGGCGCTGGAAATCGATGGCCGGGTGCTGTTCGAATCCGGCGCCATCGCCGAATATCTCTGCGAGACGCGCGGGCGGCTCGGGCGCATGCCGGGCGAGGTGGAGCGGGCGGAATGGCTCGAATGGATCCATTTCGCCGAAACCGCCGGCCAGCATCTTGCCAATCTGACCCAGCATCACATCGCGCTGCGCGAGCCCTGGATGCGCAGCCCGACGGTGATGCGGCTCGAGGCGAAGCGGCTGGAGAAGGTGCTGGCGGTGCCCGACCGGGTGCTGACGGGGCACGACTGGCTGCTGCCCTCGGGCTTTTCCGCCGCCGACGTGGCGATGGGCTATTCGGCGCTGGTCGGCCGGCGTTTCGTCCGGCTCGACTCGCTGCCGGCGCTGGCGGCCTGGCTCGAGCGGATCGCCGCCCGGCCGGCCTTCCGGCGGGCGCTGGCGCGCGACGGCGTGGCGGAAATCTATCGGCAGGAGTTCTACGAGGCGCCGGATGAGTGAGCGGGTCGAGATCTTCGAGGTGGGCCCGCGCGACGGGCTGCAGAACGAGGCGCGGCCGATCCCGACGGCGGCGAAGATCGCGCTGGTCGACAAGCTGTCCGGCGCCGGCTTCCGCCGCATCGAGGTGGCGAGCTTCGTCAGCCCGAAATGGGTGCCGCAGATGGCCGACAGTGCCGATGTGCTGGCCGGCATCGCCCGGGCGCCCGGGCTGCGCTACGCGGCGCTGGTGCCGAATCTGAAGGGGTTCGAGGCGGCGCGGGCGGCGCGGGCGGATGAGGTGGCGGTCTTCGCCTCCGCGTCGGAAGGCTTCTCGCGCGCCAATC
>JAKAJW010000162.1:0-963 GCA_021813645.1 Pseudomonadota bacterium
GCGGATGCCGTGGCGCGCCACGGGAATCACCGCCGGCTCGATGCCGGCGGGCGCGGTGGCGACGCGGAAGACGCGGCGCAGAAGCTTGCGGATCATTCAGAGGAAACCGAAGAAGGGAAATCCCGGAAGGCCGCAATGATACCGGAAGTGCCGCCCCCCCGCAGACGGCTATCTCAGGCTGATGATCGGCCAGCGGTGCCGTTCGGCGTGAGCCCTCAGGGTCGGGTCGGGATCGACCGCGACCGGGTGGCTCACCCGGTCCAGGAGCGGCAGGTCGTTCAAGGAGTCGCTGTAGAAGAAGCTGCGCTCGAAGCTGCCCCACCACAGTCCGAGCGCTTCGAGCCAGGTCTCGACGCGGGCGATCTTGCCGTCGCGGAAAGACGGCAGGCCGCGCACCCGGCCGCTGAAACGGCCGCCCGCGGCCTCCTGGGCGGCGACGGTGGCGATCAGATGCGGGATGCCGAAGGCTTGCGCGATCGGTCCGGTGACGAAGCTGTTGGTGGCGGTGACGATGGCGGTCAGCGCTCCTTCGTCGAGATGGCGTTTGACCAGCGCCAGCGCCGCCGGCCCGATCATCGGGCGGATGCGCGCGGCCATGAACTCGCCATGCCAGCGGTCGAGTTCTTGGCGTTCATGGCGCGACAGGGGCATCAGCTGGAAATCGAGGAAGGCGTGGATGTCCAGGGTGCCGGCCTGATAGTGCTCATAGAACTCCTGGTTCTTCGCTTCCTGCACCTCGCGGTCGAGCACGCCCTTGTCGATCAGGAACTGCGCCCATTCGAAGTCGCTGTCGCCAGAGAGCAGCGTGTTGTCGAGGTCGAAGAGCACGAGATCCATGGTCATAAATCCAGGGTGGTTTGCAATATTTCGCGCAGCAGCGGCAGGGTCAGCGGCCGTTGCTGTTCCAGCGAGGCGCGGTCGAGCGCGTCGAGCACCGCGAGCAGCGAGGGCGAGCGAGGCGGC
>JAKAJW010000162.1:973-2867 GCA_021813645.1 Pseudomonadota bacterium
GATAGTCGATCAGGTGCTCTTCGATCCGCATGCCGCGGGCCAGGCCATGTTGCCTCAGCGCATCGGCCTTGTCCGCGTCCGACAGCGGCTTCACCTCATAGACCAGGGTGGCGCCGATGCGGGTGCGCAGGTCCTCGCGCAGCGCCAGATGCAAGGGCGGGGTCGGGCCGGACAGGAGCAGCGCCAGACCGACCAGGCGGGCGGCGTTGAAGGTGCGGAACAGGGTGATCTGGGCGATGTCGGAGAGCCGGTCGAGGTCATCGACGATCACCAGGCTGCCCGGCAGGGGTACCAGATCCTTGCCCAGCGCGGCGCCGGCTATCATCAGCACCGGGCGGCCGCGGGCGCGGGCGTGCGCACAAGCGCCCAGGAGCAGATGGCTGCGGCCGCTGCCCGATGGCCCCCACAGATAGACCTGATCGAATACCCCCGGATCGGCGAAGCCGGCCAGACGCGCGAGCAGTTCGGCGTTGCCGCCGCCGACGAAATTGTCGAGGCTGGGCGGCTCGTGCGGCCGGATGTCGAGCAGCAGCTGGCGCGTCACGAACGGCTCTCGCCGCGATAGAAGCGGCTGGCGAGGTAGAGCGTCCTGACCTCGCGCAGTCCCACCAGCAGGGCCGCCGAGACCGGCAGCGCCAGGAGCACGCCGAAGAAGCCGAACAATTGGCCGAAGGCGAGCAGGGCGAAGATCACCGCCAGCGGGTGCAAGCCGATGCGCTTGCCGACCAGCCAGGGCGTCAGGATGAAGCTCTCCAGGCCCTGGCCGATGCCATAGACCGCCAGCACGCCGACGATCGGCGCCATGCCCGAAAACTGCAGCGCCGCCACCGCCAGCGCCAGAGTGAAGCCGGTGGCGAAGCCCAGGTAGGGGATGAACACCAGCAGGCCGGTGAGCATGCCCACCGGCAGGGCGAAGCCGATGCCGACGGCCCACAGGCCGAGGCTGTAATAGAGCGCCAGCGCCAGCATCACCGAGAGCTGGCCGCGCAGGAATTCGGCCAGGACGGCATTGATTTCGTGCGCCATGGCCAGCGTCTTGGCGTGCCAGGGACGGGGGATGGCGGCGCCCAGGCGACCCAACAACTCGTGCCAGTCGCGCAGCAGATAGAACATCACCACCGGCGCCAAGAGCAGGTTGGCAACGATGCCGAACAGGGCGATGCCGCCGATCTTGAGCGAGGCCAGCAGCTTTTGCGCGATCAACTGGCTGCTGTCGCGGTTGTCGGCGATCAACCGCGGCAAGGTCGTCGGGTCGAGTTTCAACTGGATGCCGAAGCGTTCCTTGAGCCAGGGCATCAGCTGCTCGTTCAATAGTCGGATGCCGTCGGGCAGGCGCGCCAGCAACTGCTGCGCCTCCTGATTCACCAGCGGCAGCAGGATCAGCGCCAGGAGCGCCAGGATCGCGGTGAGCAGCAGCATCACCGCGATCACGCCGGCCAGATGCGGCAGGCCGAATTTGTCCAGCCGTTCCACCAGCGGCGCGCAGATGTAGGCGAGAATGCCGGCGAGCAGGAAGGGCGAGAGGATGGGGCCGAGCAGGAATAGCAGCCACAGGATGGCCAGACCGAGCACGCTCCAGATCAGGGTTTGCAGGCGGTCGGCGCGTTCTGGGGTCATTTCCGGTAGAATTGCGGGCGAATATCGCGATCGATGGCGGCTGGCAGCCGGCTTCGGCGCCGCGAGAAGACGACACAAAAGACGACACTTTAGCCGCCAGCCCGCAGGAACTCAAATGGCTTCATCTTCCGCCCCAGGCAATCTGCCTCTGACCTATCGCGACGCCGGCGTCGATATCGATGCCGGCGACGCCCTGGTCGAGCGGATCAAGCCCTTTGCCAAGAAGACCCTGCGCCCCGAGGTGCTGGCCGGCATCGGCGGCTTCGGCGCGCTGTTC
>JAKAJW010000368.1 GCA_021813645.1 Pseudomonadota bacterium
CACTCCCCGCTGCGCACCGGCCTGCCGGCACGCCGCCTCAGCCGGCTCGAGGCGGTGACGCGCAAGGAAGGCCGCACCGGCCCGCTCGCCTTCGTCTCGCTGCGCCACGAGATCGTCCAGCGCGGTGAGCTCTGCCTGAGCGAACGCCAGGATCTGGTCTATCGCGCCGATCCCGCCCCGGGCCAACCACCGCCGCCGCCGCCCCAGTCCCCCGCAGGAGCCGAGACCGAAAGCCAGCGCCATTTCAGCACCACGACGCTCTTTCGCTACTCGGCGCTCACCTGCAACGGCCACCGCATCCATTACGACCTCGACTATTGCCGCGAGGTCGAGGGCTATCCCGGCCTCGTCGTCCACGGCCCGCTGCTGGCACAATGCCTGATGCTCGCGGTGCCGTCGCCGCTCCGCCAATTCCGCTTTCGCGCCACCGCGCCGCTGTTCCAATTCGAACTGGCTCGGTTCTGCCGCAGCGGCGCGCGGTGCTGGGTCGCCGGACCCGACGGCCGGCTCTGCATGGAGGCCGAGGCCGGCTAGCCCTGGCTGAGCAACCGGCTGTAAAGCGCCTCGAGCCCATCCGACCAGGCCTCCGGCGTCGCCGCCAGCGCATTCTCCGGCGCCACCGCGCGTTGGCTCATCGCCGCCAGCTCTGCGCGCGGCAGATCGCGGAGCCGGGCGATCGCCGCGGTCAGCGTTTCCGTCCGGGCCATGTCGCAGGTGAAGCCGAGCCCTTTCGCCACCACGTCGCCTGAAAGAAGCGAGCTCTCCGGAAGGATCACCGGCAGCCCGCTCTGCAGCGCCTCGGCGACAACCAGCCCGAAGGGCTCGCCATGGCGCGAGGCCATCGCCACCCCGCGCGCCGCCTGGACCAGGGCGCCGATCTCCGCGCGGGCCTTCCAGCCGGTGAAGCGGACCTCGGGGTGGTTGCGCTCCAGTTCCGCCCGCAAGGGCCCTTCGCCGACGACGGTCAGGGGCATCGCCGCGGCTGCGGCGGCAGAAATCAGTTCGCGGATTCCTTTGTCCGCTTCCAGCCGGCCGATGTAGAATAGCCGTTCGTTGTCTTCCGCCGGCACCCGGACGTCGCTGTAGGGGGTCACCGGATTGCGCAGGACCACCATCCGTTCCGGGTCGATCCCGGCCCGGGCCAGCCGCGGCGCCATTTCGGGATGCAGGAGCCCCACCGCACCCCAGGGCAGACGTTGCGCAAAGCTTTGCCGCAGCGCCGCCGTGCGGGCGGAGCGCCACAGCTTGTGGCTGTAGCTGCGCTTGTCGCAATGCGTCAACAGGCAGTCGAGGCTCAGCGGGCGCCGTTGGCAGGGCAGCCCGCGCTGATAATCGGCGAAAGTGCCGCCTGGACAGGCGAGGAAATAGTCATGCGCGTGAACGACCGTTCGGCTCGCCACCGGCTGCAGCGCCGCGAAGACCGAGGGCGAAAGGATCTGCGCCCAGCCATGCAGGTGATAGACCGTCTCCGGCGTGTCGGTCCGCGCGATGAACGCCGCCAGCGCCTGCCGTGCCGCACCGTTCCATAGTCCGGACACCGCGGCCTTGGCCCGGCCTTGGTCGAGCAGCCGCGCGCCGCCGGCCGCCACGACCTCGATGCCCTCCGCCGTCACCGCGGGATCGCCGGCATCGCCACAGAACAGCACCACCTCCCAGCCACGCGCCCGCATCAGCCGGGCGGCAAGCAGCGCCAGCGCGGTCGCGCCGCCGCGCGCGGTGCTGGCATCGTTCAGGACGACAAGTCGCGGCATCGGTTTCTTTCGCTACGCGGTGCCGCATTGGCGCCGGATTCGGTTGGAATTGCGGCCTTCTGCCGGATTGTTACCCCGACTGAGCGCAAAACCGGAAGCATGGTTTACCGCCGCCGCCGACATGCTATGGCGGGTCCGAAGGGAGCGCGCGATGAAGGTGGTGCAGTTCGGCTTGCGGTTCAGCCCAAATCTAGGCGACGGCGTGATTGCCGAATGCCTTGCCCATGCCCTGCGGTCCGAGGCGCCAGGCACCCAGGTCACGCTGATCGACATCTCCGGCCGCGACGGTTTTGGGGCAACCCCGGTGAAGCACCGCCAGCGCGCGCTCGCCGTGTTGCGGCGCCTGCCGCCGGCGCTGCGCCGTGCCTTGGTGCGCTGGCGTCTCGGTCGGCTGCTCGACGCCCTTGCGCCGGTCTGGGTCAAGGCCCTGCAGGGCGCCGATCTCGCCATCGTCGGCGGCGGCCAGATTCTCGCCGACGCCGACCTGAATTTCCCGCTGAAACTCGCCCGTGTGGCCGAGGCGGCGCAGGCCGCGCGGGTCCCGGTCGCGATCCATGCCGCCGGTGTCCAGCCCGGCTGGTCGCCGCCGGGCCGCGCCCTGTTCACCCGCCTGCTCGACACCGATCTGCGCCAAGTGGGCCTGCGCGACACCCTGTCCTGCGCCGCCTGGCAGCGCGAGATGGGCGGTGGCCCCGCGCCGGCGCTGACCCGCGATCCGGGCCTGCTGGCGGTCGACTGCTACGGCCCGGCGCCGGCCTCGCGCCGGATCGGGCTCTGCGTCACCGACCCCGCGATCCTGCGCTACCATGCCGATTCCCGCGTTGCCGGCGGGGCGGTGGGATTCTACCGCGATCTCGCCGCCACACTGGCCGCCCGGGGTCACAAGATCACTCTGTTTTGCAACGGCGCCGCCGAGGATCGTGCCGCGCTCGACCGGGTGATCGCCGATCCCGGCATCGCAGCCATGGCGGCGACCGGTACGGTCTCCTTCGCCGAACCGCCGGAACGTCCGGCCGACCTGGCCCGGCTGGTCGGCGGTTTCCGCGGCGTCGTCGCGCACCGGCTGCACGCCTGTATCCTGGCCTGGTCCTACCGGGTGCCGGTGGTCGGTCTCGGTTGGGATCGCAAGGTGGAGAGCTTCTTTGCCTCGGTGGCGGCGCAGGACTGGTTCGCCGCCGGCGGAGCGCGGCCGGTCGAGGTGGCCGACCGGTTGCAGGCGGCGCTGAAGACCGGCGTCGATCCGACGGCCCATGCCCGGGTGCTGGGCGAAACCCGCGCCGCGGTGGCCGGGCTCCTTCACTCCGCCCGGCGCAGGGTGAAGCGGTAGCCGGTCGCATCGCCGTTCGGCGTCACGTTCGGCCCCACCGCGAAGTCGAGCCGGTCGCCCGCCTTCAGATGCATCACGCCGGTCGTCTCCACCGCCGGCGCGGTCAGCACCGTCCCGATCTGGCTCTTGCCGTTCAGCGTCAGGTCGAAGCGGATGCCGTCCGTGCTATGCCGGGCAGGGGACAGGTCCGCCCGTGCCACCACCGCCATGTCCTGTGGCGCGGTGTAGCGTTGGACGATCACCACCTGCTTGTCGATATGGGCCCCCGGCAGCACGACATCCGCCGTCAGTCGGGCAGAGCTGGTATTCGGCACGGCGAGATAGGGCGTCCAGGGCGCGCCTTGCCGCTCTTGGCCGGGCCGGGTTTGCAGCGGGAGTTCCGCCGCACCCTCGCGGGCGAATCGCTCGAACGGATCAGTCGGCTGATCCGCCACGCCGGGATAGGCGAACTGGTCGTAGCTGTCGGCGACCACCTGCTGCGGCGCCAGCTCCACCCCGTTCCCGAGACCCAGCGGCGCCGCGCCTGTGATGACCAGCGGTGCGTTTTCCGACAGGCTGAGCCGCGCGGGATCGAGCGCCGTCCCGCTCGGATCGGTCGCCTTGAGGTCGGGCCGGCCGAGGGTGACCTTGCGCGGCGCTCCCCAGATCACCAGCGTCCGTCCGCCGAACAGGCAGGCATAGGTGAAGGGATCGGGCGCGACATTGGCCACCGGCCGGCCTTCCATCAGCGCGGAGACCTGCTGATAGGCATGACCGACCGGCGTCACCCGGTCCTCGGCGTCGATCAGGGGCGCCATGCCGTCGCCGCGCGGGTTCAGCGGATACCAGACCGCGCGCGCAACGCCCGAAAGCGCCATCTGGCAGTAGTTGCGCAACAGATGCGCTGGCGCCTTTGCCATGTCTGGCTCGCCGAACTCGGTGACGTCGAGCGGCAGATCCGCCGCCCCTGGCAGCTGCCGGAACACGGCGACCTGGCGCACCAGCTGTTCGGCCGGCGTGGTGTAGGTGTGCAACGCCAGGCTATCCATGTCCTGCGCCGCGCCGGCCGCGAACATCGGCGCCAGATAGCCGACCGGGATCGAATGCACCCCGCCGCCCAGAACTCGCACCTTCGGATTCACGGCCTTCACCGCGGCATGGACCGCCTTCAGGATCGCCAGATAGTCGAGCGCGCGCTGGCTCAGCCCCGCCGCCTTCACCGGGCCGGTGACGAAATTCTGGCTGTTGATCTCGTTGCCCACCTCCACCGCGGTAATCGCCGGAAATCGCTGCACGGTCACCGCCGCGTCATGCGCAAAAGCGGCGATGGCCGCCGGGGTATAGGGCGTCACCCCGTGGTCGTAGTCGGGATGACCGTTGTTCACCGTCAGGCTCATCGTGGCATGCGCGCCGGCGATCAGATCGGGATAGGTGGTGGATTTGGTCGCAAAGACGAAGCGGCCGGCCTTCTCCACCTCGTCCCAATAGACCGCGTCGCGAAAATTCCGCACCGGCAGCGCCAGGGCGGCGGCGAGCATCTGCGGCAGCCAGTGCTGGCCGAAATTCGAGGCCGCCCCAAGTTGCGGCCCCTTCAGCTCCAACGCGCCGGCCGGCGCGGCCAGCGCCAGGAGCAGGGCCGCCGCCCAAAGATCGTTTCCGCCCGGGCATCTGAGTTTTTCCACCACGCGCCACTCCCTTCACCTTAACTCTTCGTTATGCTCGCGCGTCCCCAGCAGTCTGAGGCGGCAAGCCCGATGCAGATCGTCCCAAGCACCGCCCTCGCGCTTCTTCTGGTGCTCGCGCTGATGTTGCGCGGCCCCTGGCGGGGCCTGCCGCTACTGATGGCCGCGACGCCGTTCGGGGTGGCGGCGGCCTTCAATCTGCCCGCCGCGGGCGGCGCTTCGATCATGGTGGTGGATCTCGGCGTCGTCGCGGCCTTCGGTCTGTTCCTGCTGCAATCCGATTCGCCGGCCCGGCTGCTGGGAACCATGCGCCCGTTCCAGCCCGGCTTCTACCTCGCATTGCTGACGCTGTTCTGCGCGGTCTCGGCGGTGCTCTTCCCACGGCTGTTCGCCGGCATGACGGAGGTCTTCGGCCTCGCACGCTCAAACAACAGCGTCGGCATCATCGAGATCAGCCTGCATCCAAGCTCGGGCAACCTCACCCAGCTGTTTCGGATCCTGATCGACGCGATGGCCTTCTTCGCCTTCGCCACGCTGGCGCGCGAAAGGCCCGCCCAGCAGTTGGTGCTGAAGGCGATGTTGGTCGCGACCTGGGTGAACTTCGCGCTCGGCTGGCTCGATGTGCTCAGCTTCGACGCCCATCTGCCAGCGCTGATGGATCCGATCCGCACCGCCAATTACGCTATCCTGTTCGACAATGCGATGGCAGGGATGAAGCGGATGATCGGCGGGTTCTCCGAGGCCTCTTCCTTCGGCTACTACTGCCTGGGCGCCTTCGGCTTCTGGGCGCAGTACCGGCTGAGCGGCGGCCGGGTCCGCGGCTCGGGCCTGGCGCTGGCCGCGGCGACGGTGGTGCTGCTGCGCTCCACCTCCTCCTCCGCCTATGTCTCGGTGCTGGCCTTCCTCATGACGGCCGGCGGGGTCGCGCTCGCCCGGCATTTCGGCCGCTCGGTCGACCGTCGGCTGGTCGCCACGCTGGTCCGGGCCAGCGTGGCGCTCTGGCTGACCCTGATCGCGCTTGGCGCGGCTTATGTGCTGCTCGATCCGGTGCAGGCTTTCTTCAACCGCGCCCTGTTCGACAAGCTGGGCACCGAATCCGGCATTGAGCGCATGACCTGGAACCTGCGCGCCTGGCAGAACTTCCTGCAGACCGGGCTCATGGGCGCCGGTCTCGGCTCGATGCGGGCCTCGAACTGGCTCTTGGCCTGCCTCGGATCCATCGGTCTGGTGGGCACCGGCCTGTATCTTGGCTTTCTCGCCGCTCTGTTTCGGGCGCCCACCCCGGCAGACCGCGAACAGGCGGCGGTGATCGACGGGCTGAAAGCCGGCTGCCTGGCGATGTTCATCTCCGCCATGCTGACCCAGCCGACCCCGGACCTCGGCATCTTCTTCTTCCTTCTCGCCGGTCTTGCGACTGGCCTGTCGCGCGGCGCGGCCCTCGAATCGGCGCCGGGGCGCTCCTTGCCGATTGGTTCCGCGCCCTACCGTAATCGCCCTGCGCGGGCGGGATTGTGACCTTTCAGGCGCCGCATCAACGGCTTGAAAACCTTGCGTTTGACGCGTCCCGGTTTTCCGCCGAAGTCTGGTCCGGAGTGCGCGGGAAGCAAGGTCGAGCCGGAGGCAAACAGGTTCCGGCGCCAGGTTCCAGTGTTGATCGGGGCGGCCCGCCGGCCGAAGTGTGACCGCATGAACAGCAGGATGCTGCCCTTCGAGACAGCCGCGAATGCGTTGCGCCGGCACGCGCGCGCGTCCGAGGCGCCGGACCGGGTCGACGTCCGCGAGCTTGCCGGCCTCATCTGGCGCCGTCGCAAGGTCGTGCTGGGGGCGATGGCGGCCGGCTTCGCGCTGGCGCTCGGCGCGGCGCTGCTGATGACCCCGCAATTCGCCTCCACCGCCAAGGTGATGCTCGACTCGCGGGTGCCGCAGATGGCCGCGCCCAACCAGGTTGTGCAGGGCCAGGCGCTGAATGACCAAGTGGTGAATTCGGTCGTCACCGTGATCCAGTCCAATGTGCTGATCGGCAATGCCGTCGACGCGATCGGCCTGGACAAGCTCGACGCCATGGACCCGGCGAACCGCAAGCCGTCGCTGCTGGCGCGGCTCAAGTCTGCGGTCGTCGCGCTGCTGCCCAAGACCCCCGAGACGCCCAGCCGGCTCAGCCCCGAACAGGCCAAGCGCGAACGGTTGATCTATGCCGTCACCCAGGATCTGAAGGTCACCCGCGAGACCCAGTCCAATGTGGTCGACGTCAAGGTCTGGAACCGCGACCGCGACCTGGCGGCGCTGATCGCCAACGCGCTCACCACCGAATTCATCAAGAGCCAGGTCCAGGCCCGTCAGACAATTGCCGGCGAGGCGACCCAGGGGCTGGAACAGCGGCTCGCCACCATGAAGGCGGATGTGGAGAAGGCCGAGTCTGCGGTGGACGCCTATCGCGCTGCGCATCTGATCACCGACGGCGGCACGCTGACTGCGGCGACCCAACAGCTTGGCGAGCTGAACAACCAACTCGTGCTCGCCCGCGCCGACGAGATTGCCGCCCAGGCCGCCAATAGCCGGCTGCAGGATGTCATCGCCAAGCAGGGCATGGCGGGCGTCGGGGCGCTGGTCAGCTCGCCGGTGCTCGACCAGCTGAACGCCCAGTTGATGGACCTTCAGCGCCAGGATCAGATCTGGGCGCAGCAGAACTACGGGCCCGACAATCCGCAGCGCGCCCGCCTGGCGGTGGAAATCAAGGGCGTGCAGGGCGATGTCGCCGCCGAGGTGCAGAAGATCGTCGATCAGAAGAAAAGCGCCGCCGCCACCGCCAATCTGCGGGTGGAGACGATGCAAGCCAGTATCGCGGCGATGGAAAAACGGGTGGTGGACCTGTCGCAGAACACCATCGGCCTGCGCCAGTTGCAACGGGTCGCCGATTCCGCCCGCCAGGCCTATGACAGCTTGCTGACCAGGGTGAACGAATCCCGCACCGAAGCGGCGATGCAGCAGCCCGATGCCCAGTTGATCGAACAGGCCACGGTGTCGAGCCTGCCGGCCTCGCCGCGCACCACTCTGATGGCGGCGGTCGGCGCCATGCTCGGGCTGGTGCTCGGCTTCGGCGCGGTCTTCTTCCAGGAGCTGACCGCCCCGAGCTTCGCCCAGGCCGCCGAACTGGAAGAGGCGACCGGCCTGCCGGTGCTGGCCGCCATCCCCGACGGTGGCTGGCGCGCGCCGCTCGGCGCCTGGCAGGAGTTGGCGGACAAGCCCTACGGTCTCTATGCCGAACGGATCCGGCACCTGCGCACTGCTTTGCTGAGCCGCGACGGCGGCGATGAGGCGCGCGCGCTGCTTCTGGCCTCTTCCGTGCCCGACGAGGGCAAGACCACCACCGCGCTGTCGCTCGCCCGCATGGCGGCGCTGGCCGGCCGCAAGGTGGTCCTGGTCGACGGCGACCTGCGCCGCTCTACCCTCAGCAAGACCTTCGGCTGGAAGATGGAGCACGACTTCGCCGATTTCATCGCCAACGCCTGCCCGCTCGGCCAGGCGATCTACCGCGATCCGGCGCTTGGTTTCGACGTGCTCGCCGCCCAACGCCCGCGCCCCGACGCGGCCGACGAACTCGCCGCCAGCTGGCTCGGCCCGATGGTCGATTCGCTGAAGGGCGCCTACGATCTGGTGCTGGTCGACGCCCCGGCCTCGCTGGCCGTGGCCGATGCGCTGGTGCTCGCCCAGGCGGTCGACGAATGCCTCTATCTGGTGCGCTGGCGCTCGACCCCGCGCCAGGGCGTCGCCAAGGGCCTCGCGCAATTCGCCGAGGCGGGGATTGCGGTCGGCGGCCTAGTGCTGACGCAGGTCGACCCGAAGACCGGCGCCGATGTCTACGCGGGCGACTATGACTATTCGGCTTGATCCCGTCCGCATCCGCGACGAGGGCCGGCGGGTCGCCCTGATCCACTACTGGCTGGTCGGGATGCGTGGCGGCGAGAAGGTGCTCGAGGCGCTCGGCCGGATGTTCCCCCAGGCCGACATCTACACCCATGTCCATGTCCCGGATCGGATCAGCGCCGAGCTGAACCGCCATCCTATCTATACGACGTCGGTCGCTCGTTTGCCCTTCGCCGCGCGGCTATATCAGAAATACCTGCCCTTCATGCCCCGCGCCCTGGAGGAGATCGACCTGACCGGCTACGATCTGGTGATCTCCAGCGAGGCGGGGCCGGCCAAGGGCGTGATCGCTCCGCCCGAAGCGCCGCATCTGTGCTACTGTCATTCGCCGATGCGATATATTTGGGACCAGTACCACACCTACCGGGCCGGGGCCGGGCCGCTGACCCGTGCGCTGATGCCGCGTCTCGCGCATGGGCTGCGCAGCTGGGATGCGATCAGCGCCGCGCGGGTGGACGGCTTCGCCGCCAACTCCACCCATGTCGCCAACCGCATCCGAAAATACTGGCGGCGCGAGGCGGAAATCGTCCATCCGCCAGTCGCCGTCGAATCCTTCGCGCCCGTCCCGCGCGCGGAACGCGGCGAGTTCTACCTCTGGGCCGGCGAGCTTGCGCCCTACAAACGCCCCGACCTCGCGCTGGAGGCCTTCCGCCGGCTTGGCCTGCCGCTCGTCATGCTCGGCGGCCCGGACCGGACCGCGCGCCGGCTGGCGGCCCAGGCGCCGGCCAATGTCCGCGTTCTCGGCCCGGTCTCGGCGGATGTGCTGAAACACCACCTCGCCCGCTGCAAGGCGCTGATCTTCCCGGGCGAGGAGGATTTCGGCATCGTGCCGGTCGAGGCCATGGCCTCCGGCCGGCCGGTGATCGCCTATGCCCGCGGTGGCGCGCTCGACACGGTGGTCGAGGGCGAAACCGGGCTGTTCTTCCATGAGCAAAGCGTGGCGGCACTGGTCGATGCGGTGGAACGTTTCGAGGCCGACCGCATCGACCGGCTGGATCCGGCCCGGCTCGCGGCCTGGGCCCGCCGGTTCGACGAGGCGGCCTTCCGCCGCGGCATCTCGGTCAGTCTCGCCCGGCTTGGCGTCACCATCGCGCCGGAGCGGATCAGCAGCGCCGGCTAGACGGCAGAGCCGCGGTGGCGCAAAGATCGGGCCGCGGCGGGCATGTCCCGAGGGGTCGGTGAGACGCGTGACAATTCCGGTCGATCTTTGGTTCTGGCGCCTCGATGTTCCGGCGGCAGCGGTGCTTTCCGCGGAAGAGGAGGCCCGCGCCGCCCGCTTCGTCTATGCCGAGGATGCGGCGCGGTTCCGGGCCGCCCGCGCCGGCCTACGCCTGGTTCTGGCCGAGCATCTCGGCCAAGCTGCCGCGGCGCTGCGCTTCGCCTATGGCCCCGAAGGCAAGCCGGCCCTGCCCGGCGGCCCGGCCTTCAACTTGTCGCATTCCGGCGACTGGGCTGCGCTCGCCGTGACTGCCCGCGCGCGGATCGGCATCGATATCGAGGCCCAACGCCGGGTGGAGCCCGAGGTCGCCGCCCGCTTCTTTTCCGCCGCCGAGCAGGCCGCGCTGGCCGCACTGGCCCCGGCGGACTGGCAGGAGGGCTTCTTCCAGATCTGGACCCGCAAGGAAGCCTTCGTGAAGGCGCTCGGCCAAGGGCTGCGCCGCCCGCTCGACAGCTTCGACGTCACGCTAGGCGCTGCCGCCCGGCTCGCCCGCCTGGCCGAAGGCGGCGAAGCCGCCTGGATCCTCGAGAACCTTGCGCTCGGCGCCGGCTATTCCGGCGCCCTGGCGGTGGAGACCCACGGCGAGGCGGTGAAGATCCGACTGCGCCAGGGGGCTCTTCCGCTCCGCTAGGGCGCCTGTTCGGCCAGGAACCGCTCGATCTCGGCCGCCAGTGCCGGCGTGCCGAATTCCTTGCCGCCCTGCACCCGGATATCGTCGATGTAGACCGTCTTCAGCCGACCGGTCACCACCTCTTCCCAGCCGATCGAAGGCGCGAAGGCCCGCCCGCGCGGGGTGATCCGGGTGATGACATGCAGCACCGGCGCCGAGAAGGGCAGCGGCCGGTAGACGTTGCGGGCGCGAGAGATATAGGCGACGAAACGCTCCTGCTCGGGGGTCAGGTCGGTCCAGCGCACCCGGTCGATCAGCCCCAGCTTCTTGGCGAACTGTAGAACGCCGGTCTTGCGCACGATCCGATAGCTGCCAAGCAGGGCCGAGATTGACAGGCTGCCTTCGCGCACGAAGCGGAGCTTGGTACGCAGGGCCGCGAGTCGCTCCAGCCACCGGCGGAAGCTGTCGCCTTTCAGCCGTTCGACATGCCCGGCTCCCAGACGTCCTTCAGGATCACCGCACGGATCTCTTCGCCCTCGGATTGCAGGACGCGGGCGGTTTCCAGCGCGATGTTGCCATGCACGCAGACGCCGAACAGCACATAGGGCCCCTTGGGCTGCAGCTTGCGCACCACCTTGGCATATTCCGCCGCGATTTCTTCGAAGCTGCGTTCGATCTGGTCGATGCCGCGCGTGCCGTCGAACAGCCGCACGCAGGTCGCCGGATGGCGCGTCTTCATGTGGCCCAGGGCGGAAACCACGATCGCCACGTCGTTCACCGCCACGATCGGTAGGCCCTCGCCCCCGGTCTGCAAGGGCTCGATGCGCCAGTCTTCTTCCGCCTCCGTCGCGGGTGCCGGGCCGGCCGCCGCCGCCGTTGGGGCCAGTTCGGCCGCAATCAAGCGGGCCAGGCCAGGCAGGGTCGGTGTTGCATAGGCATTGGCGACGCCCAGGTTGACGCCGAAGCTGGCGCGGATGCGGGCGACCAGACGCACGGCCAGAAGCGAATGACCGCCCAGGTCGAAGAAGCTGCGGTCGCGCGGGATATCGGTGCGATCGAGCAACTCGCGCCAGAGCTCGGCCAGCCGCGCCTCTATATCGTCTTGGCTGGGCGGCAGGCTCGGCCGGGCAAGCGCCTTGGCGGGCTCCGCTGCCCGGGCGGGCGGCTCGGGCAGGCGCGCGCGGTCGATATCGCCGGAGGCCAGCCGCGGAAGGGCGGCCAAAACCGAGATGCCGCTTGGCCGTTCGGCGGCGGGAAGTGCCGCGGCGAGATGTTCGGCAAGCGCCGCCGGAAGCGTTTCGAGCGGCGTGAGGCTGTCCGGCGGCGGGCTGACGAAGGCATAGGCCCCGGCGGTGGAGGGCACCGCAGCGGCGGCGTCGACCGCGGGATGACGCAGCAAGGCTTCTTCGATCCGCTTCAGACCGCGCGCCGTGCCATCGCCGCGCGCCGCCAGCGCGGGCGCCAAGGGCAGGTCGTCCAGCCGCAAGGCGGTGGAGGCGAAGACACGCTCGAAGCCCCCGGCGATGGTGTCGAGCAGCGCCTGGATCGTGGTCTGTTCATAGAGATCCGGGCAATACTCGATGGTCAACCGCCAGCCGCTCTCCCGTCCCAGGATCAGGATATGCATGTCCTGCGCCGACCCTGGATTGAAGGCGGGCGACGAGGTCAGGTGGAAGCCTTCGTATTGCCGCGCGGGCATGAAGACCTGCATCAGCGATAGCGCGACCGAAGCGATCGGCGCCCGCGACGGATCCCGCGGCGGATTGACGATCTCCACCAAGGCAGAGAACGGCAGGTTGCGGTGCGCCAGCGCGCCCTCGACCACCGATTGCACCCGGCCGACATGGCTGGCGAACGCCGCGCCGGCCTCGGTTGGCAGGCGCAGGATCTGATTGACGATGAACGGGCCGATCAGCGCCTCGAGATCCGGTTCGGCGCGGTCTGCGACCGGGGTGGACAGCACCACTTCCGCCGCCCCGGTGACCCGCGACAGGCTGGCGCCGATCAAGGCCGCCCCGAAGCTGAAGCCCGAGGCGCCGAGCGCCGCCCCCGCCGCAGTCAACCGGTCGCCGAAATCCGCCTCCAGGTCGCGATGCAGGCGTGCGATGGCAAGCGACCGGCGCGGCGCACGGGGCTTGTCGGGCTCGATCTCGAAACGGCCGACGCCGCGCATCTGCTCGGCCCAATAGGCGCGGTCCTCGGCCAGCGCGCCTGACGCCAGATACTCCCGCTGCCAAAGCGTGAAATCGCCGTATTGCAGCGGCAGCTCCGGCAGGGCGGGCGCACGGCCAGCCTCGAAGGCCTCTGCCAAGGCGCCGAATTCCGCCGCCATGACCTTGATCGAATAGCCGTCGAAGATCGCGTGATGCACGGTGATCAGCAGCGTGACGTGATCCGCGGCCACACGCACCGCGACTGCGCGCATCGCGCAGGGCGCGTCCAACGACAGCGGCCGCGCCGCCTCTTCCTCGGCGATCTCGGCCACCCGCGCCGGCCGTTCCGCCTCGGGGGTCGTGCGCAGGTCGATATGGGTCGGCCGGAACTCGGCGCGGTCGAGCACCTCCTGCTCCGGCTCGCCGTCCTCGACGACGAAGCGCGTGCGCAGGATCTCGTGCCGGTCCACGATTGCCTGGAAGGCGCGGTCGATGCTGGCGTCCTGGATGCGGCCGGCGATCTCCCAGCGCATCGCCACGTTCAGCGAGGGGTCGCCCGGCTCCATCTGGTCGAGAAACCACATCTGCCGTTGCATGGTGGAGCAAGGAAACCGCCCCACCACTTCCGGCACCGCCTTCGACCCCCTGTCCTGCAGCATCACGACGCTCTCCGCATGGTCCGCTTGGCGCCGTGCCGGAATGCCGCCAGTGAGGGCCGCGCCGGCCCGGCGGCGCGTCCCTCGGCATGGGCGGCGAGCGCCCGGACGCTTGGATGGGCTATGAGATCCTTGGCCTCCAGATCGAGGCCGGCGCCGATCATCTGCGCCGCGATCCGGAAGATCGCCAGGGAATCGGCACCAAGCTCATGCAGTGTCGCCGTCACGCTGAAATCGCGCCGCCCGAGCGCTTCGCCCCAGATCGCGGCCAGCTTGCGCTCCATCTCCGTCGTCGGTTCCGCGATCGGCTGCGCCGGGGGCTGTGCCTCGCCTTCCGGCTCGGGCAGTGCCCGACGGTCCAGCTTGCCGTTGGCGGTCTGCGGCAGCACCGGCACGACCATCCAGCCCTGCGGTTGCATGTAGTCCGGCAATTGCGCCGCCAGCGCGGCCGCGATCGCGCCCAGATCCGGCGTGGCGCCGGGTTTGGCCACCAGCCAGGCCACCAGGCGCTTGTCGCCCGAGGCGCGGGCGCGCAGATCCACCGCCGCCTTGTCCACCCCCGGCATCGCCCGCAGCCGCGCCTCGATCTCGCCAAGCTCAATGCGGAAGCCGCGCAGCTTCACCTGGCCGTCGCGCCGGCCGAGCACCGCGATCTCGCCGTTCGGCAGCCGCTTCGCCAGATCGCCGGTGGCATAGAGCCGCCGCGCCTTTCCGTTCAGCACGACCTCGCGGAAGGCCGCCGCGGTCAGCTCCGGCCGGTTGTAGTAGCCCAGGGCCAGCCCGTCGCCGCCGATGTTCAGCTCGCCGACCGCGCCGATGGGCTGCACCTCGCCCGCCTCCGACAGGACATGCAGCTCGGTGTTGCCGATCGGATGGCCGATGCTGATCGGCGCGCCCGGAAGCACCCGGCGGACCGCCGACCAGACGGTGGTTTCGGTCGGCCCGTACATGTTCCAAAGCTCGGCACCGCCCGCCGTCAGTCGCGTCGCCAGATCGGCCGGCAGCGGCTCGCCCCCCGCCAGGCATTTCAGCCCGGCCCTGGGTTCGAGCCCGGCGTCGAGCAGCATGTCCCACAGCGTCGGCGTCGCTTGCATCAGGGTGATGTCGCCTTGCGCCAGGCGGTCGACCAGCGGAAAACCCTCGCGCACGTCATCGGCCGAAGCGATCACCACCTTCGCCCCCACCGTCAACGGCAGGAAGAGCTCGAGCACGGCGATGTCGAACATCACCGTGGTGACCGACAGCACCACGTCGCCTCGGCCCAGCCCCGGCTCGCGCGCCATCGTGGTGAGGAAGTTCACCACCGCACGATGCGGCACCGCCACGCCCTTCGGCACACCTGTCGAGCCCGAGGTGAAGATGACATAGGCCGCCCGTTCGGATTGGGCCGGCACCGCCCGCGGCACCGCGCCCGGCCGGGCGGCCGACGGCCGCAGGACCGGCCGCGTGCCGGCGAAGGGCGCCGCCTCGGCCACCACCGCGGCGACTTCCGCGGTGTCGACGATGC
>JAKAJW010000091.1 GCA_021813645.1 Pseudomonadota bacterium
CGATCTCGAGGTGCAGGCGGTGATCGATCGGGCCGAAGGCAAACCGCGCAAGATGGTTTCCTTCGAGCGCTTCGCCTTCTATGAGGCGGCAAAGGATGCCTATGCGGTGTTCCAGACCGGCGAGCGCCGCTTCTACGGCTGCTTCGTCTTCCGCAAGGGCGTGATCCCGCCCGAGGCCTGAGGCTCTGATCGAGGGACAGACATGACCGGCAAGATCGTCATCCTCGGCGTTTTCGTCGCCGATACCGCCTACCGCGCCACCCGTGCGCCGAAGATGGGCGAGACCATTCTCGGCAATTCCTTCAAGCTCGGGCCGGGCGGCAAGGGGTCGAACCAGGCGGTGGCCGCGGCCAAGGCGGGTGGCGCGGTGCATTTCATCACCAAGCTCGGCCGCGATCCCTTCGCCGATATGGCCTTGGCCACCTGGCGCGACGCCGGCGTGGTGCCGGAGGTGACCCAGCATGACGAGAGCTACACCGGCGCGGCCTACATCTTTATCGAAGAGGCCACCGGCAACAATGCGATCATCATCTGTCCCGGCATCGCGGCCACCATCGCGCCGGCCGATATCGAAGCGCAGGCCGGGCTGATCTCTTCCGCCGCGGTCTTCGTGACCCAGCTGGAGCAGCCGATGCCGGCAGCGCAGCGGGCGCTGGAGATCGCCCGCGCGGGCGGGGCGAAAACCATCCTGAACCCGGCGCCGGCCGCGCCGCTGGCGCCGGAGATGCTGCGGCTTTGCGATTTTCTCACCCCGAACGAGACCGAGACCGAGGCGCTGACCGGCCTGCCGGTGCGCAATCTTGACGAGGCGGCGGCGGCGGCGGAAAAGCTCCTGGCGCAAGGGATCGGGGCGGCGGTGATCACGCTGGGCGAAAAGGGCGTGTTTTATCGCGACGCGGCGCAGGCGGTGCATGTGCCTGCGGTCAGCGCCGGGCCGGTGGTGGAAACGACGGGGGCGGGCGACGCCTTCACCGGGGGCTTCGCCACCGCCCTGGCGGAGGGGATGGCGCCGGTCGCCGCGGTGCGTTTCGGTTGCGCCACGGCGGGGATTTCGGTGACCCGTCCGGGCACCGCGCCCTCGATGCCGAGCCGGGCGGAGATCGAGGCGCTGCTGGCGCGCTGAGCTTCTGAACTTCGCCGCCAATTTAGTTGACATTGTTACGCTTTCACGGGACCATTTCCGAATAGAAGGCGCCAGGGAGGGCGCGCTCGGGGAGGTTCGACATGACGAAGGCAGGGAGGACGGCGGCGCTGGCAGCAGCGCTGGCGGCGTTGGCGCTAG
This sequence comes from Pseudomonadota bacterium, assembly GCA_021813645.1. GTDB lineage: Bacteria > Pseudomonadota > Alphaproteobacteria > Rhodobacterales > Rhodobacteraceae > Solirhodobacter. The sequence continues at coordinate 1,283 of JAKAJW010000091.1, forward strand.
GCGCGGGCGCTGCGGGGGCGGATGTGATCAAGGTCGGCGTGGTGGCTTCTTTCTCGGGGCCGTTTGCCGTCTTCGGCAACGAATTCAAATACGGCATGGACGTCTACCAGGCGCAGCACGGCACCAAGGTGGGCGACCACGAGATCCAGTTCATCTTCAAGGACAGCGGCGGACCCAATCCGGATGCGGCGAAGTCGGCGACGCAGGAACTGTTGATCAAGGACCGGGTCAACTATCTCGCCGGCTATGTCTTCACCCCGAACGCCTTGGCGGTGGCGCCGCTCGTCGAGCAGTCGAAGACGCCGACGGTGATCTGGAACGCGGCCACCTCGATCATCAACGCCAAGTCGAAGTATTTCTTGCGCACCTCGATGACCCAGCCACAGGTCGCCGCGCCGATGGCCGATTGGGCGATCGCCAATGGGATCAAGACGGTGGTGACGGCGGTGACCGACTACGGTCCGGGGATCGACGCCGAGAAGGGCTTCACCAAGGAATTCGAGGCCAAGGGCGGCAAGGTGATCGACGCGATCCGGATGCCGATCCAGACCACCGACTTCGGGCCCTTCATGCAGCGGGCCAAGCAGGACAAGCCGAATGCGGTGTTCTCCTTTATCCCGGCCGGCCCGCCGGCCTTCGCCTTCGTCAAGGCCTATGCCGACAACGGGCTGAAGGGCGACGGCATCAAGCTGATCGGCACCGGCGATATCGACGACGAGACCACCCTGCAGGGACTCGGCGACGCCGCGATCGGGGTGATCACCTCGCATCCCTATTCGGCGGCGCATGACTCGGCGATGAACAAGGACTTCCTGGCCGAGCTGAAGAAGCTGCACCCCGACGCGGTGGCGAACTTCGCCGCGGTGGATGCCTATGACGGGATGCATGTGCTCTACAAGATGATCGAGGCCGGCGGCGCCGATGGCGCCAAGGGCATGGCGGCGGTGATCGGCAGCACCTGGGAAAGCCCGCGCGGGCCGCTGACGCTCGACCCGAAGACCCGGACGGTGATTCAGAACATGTATATCCGCGAGGTGGTGAGAGGGCCGGACGGCAAGCTCGAGAACAAGGAGATCGCGACCATCAAGGACGTGCCCGATCTCGGCTACCCAGCGCCGTGAGCGCGCCGGATGCCCGGGCTGGCGCGCGGCCCGGGCTTATGGCGGCTGCGTGCAACTTATTTGACTTGACCCCCCGGCCGATGCCAGCAAACGTCGCCACCAACGACCGGGGGACCCCGGAAACCTCAAGAACAGGGAGGGAAACATGAAATCAGCAACTTGGGGGCTGACGCTTGCCGCCACTGCGATCGTCGGCCTGGCTTCAGCCGCACAGGCGGATGTGATCAAGATCGGGGTCGTCGCGCCCTTCTCGGGGCCCTTCGCGATCTATGGCACCCAGTTCAAGAACGCGATGGACGTCTACGAGGCGCAGCACGGCACCAAGGTCGGCGACAACGAGATCCAGTTCATCTTCAAGGACAGCGGCGGACCCAATCCGGATGCGGCGAAGTCGGCGACGCAGGAGCTGTTGATCAAGGACCGGGTCAACTA
>JAKAJW010000031.1 GCA_021813645.1 Pseudomonadota bacterium
TCCGATCTCCTGCCACGCGATGTGCTCGGGCAAGGCGCCGCAGCTCGAGGAGCAGTCGAGCTTCATCGGCCGCTGGATGGACATCCTGCGCCCCGGCTACGAGCGGGTGAAGGGCATCGCCGACGAACGCGCCCGGCTCGAGGCGCTGGAGAAGGAGGCGGTGATCGTCTCGCTCGAGAACCTGATGACCTTCCCCTTCGTGCGCGAGGCGGTGGCCTCCGGCGATCTGACCCTGCACGGACTCTGGAACGAGCTCGGCGAGGGCAAGCTGGAGAATTACGACCCGGCCGCGGGTGGCTTCGTGCCGGTGTGACAGCCCGAGCGGGCCGGGTTCGCCCCGGCCCAAATCGGCAAGGCCAATTCGGCGAGGAAAGAGGACCAGATGACCAACCACCTTCACCGCGGCGATCTGCCGGACGGGCTGGACCTCGGCCCGGTGGTCGCGATCGACACCGAGACGATGGGGCTGCTGCCGCATCGCGACCGGCTCTGCCTGGTGCAGCTGTCGGCCGGCGACGGCAGCGCGCATCTGGTGCAGATCGCCCGCGGCCAGACCCGGGCGCCCAATCTGGAACGCCTGCTGGCCGATCCCAAGGTGCTAAAGCTGTTCCATTTCGCCCGCTTCGACATCGCCGCGCTGCAACAGGCCTTCGGCGTGGTCACCGCGCCGGTCTATTGCACCAAGATCGCCTCCAAGCTGGTGCGCACCTTCACCGACCGGCACGGGCTGAAATACCTGCTGATGGATCTGCTCGGGGTCGATATCTCCAAGCAGCAGCAGACCTCGGACTGGGGCGCCGAGGAACTGACCGAGGCGCAGCGCGACTATGCGGCGTCGGACGTGCTTTATCTGCACCGGTTGAAGGCGGAGCTTGACCAGCGGCTGGCCCGCGAGGGGCGGACCGTCCTGGCGCAGGCCTGTTTCGACTTCCTGCCGAGCCGCGCCGCGCTCAACCTGATGGGGATGGGCGACGAGGCAGATATCTTCCGGCACTGACACCGGCCAGCCAGGAGGCGCCAGGATGACGACCCGACCGAGGGTGACGACGGGGCGGCGCGGCATGCGGCGGGACGCGGCGCTCTGGCCGGCCCTGGTGGCGACGCTGGCGCTGGTTCTGGGCCTGCGGGCCGGGCCGGCGGCGGCCGGCGCCTGGACCCAGCCGGCCGGCAGCGGCCAGCTGGTCCTGTCGTTCTTCCACAGCGACAGCCCCAAGAGCTATGACGCCAACGGCCGGCTGAGCCCGCGGCCCGACTATCGCAAGTCGGAGCTTTACGCGCTTTACGAATACGGGCTGACCGATCGGCTGACGCTGATCCTGACGCCGAGCCTGCAGGACATCCGCAGCGGCCAGGACCGGCAGAGCGGCTTGGGCTATTCCGACCTCGGGTTGCGCTACCGGCTGCTGCAGCAGGGCGGCTGGGTCGGCGCGGTGCAGGCCCTGGCGCGACTGCCGCAGGGCGACGCCGACAACCGGCCGCAGCTCAGCGACAGCGATACGCAGTACGAAGTGCGCGGGCTGCTCGGCAAGGGTTTCCAGCTTGGCGGCCATGACGCCTTCGTCAATCTCGAGGCCGCCTATCGGCTGCGGATGGGGGCGCCGCCGAACGAGTTGCGCCTGGATCTGACCGCCGGCTATCGCCTGACCCCGGCGCTGCAGCTGCTGGCGCAGAGCTTCACCACGGTCAGCGCCGGCGGCGGCGCGGCCGGCCAGTCCTTCTACGACGACACCAAGCTGCAGCTGAGCCTGGCCTATGACCTGGACCCGGCGACCACGTTGCAGGCCGGGCTGCTGGCCACCGTCGCCGGGCGCAACACGCTGCGCGAGCGCGGCCTCATGCTGGCGCTCTGGCATCGGTTCTGAGCCCGGCACCGGCGGCCGACGGCCGCCGCCGGACTCCGCGGCTTGCAATCTTGCCGGGGATGATGAACTGCTCGGCCGGAATGCCTAGATAGGCGGCATGAACGGATTGCCCCAGACGATGACCGACAGCGACATCTTCCTTGCCACCGCCCGCCGGGTGATTGCGACCGAGGCGCAGGCGCTCGGCCTGCTGGCCGACAGCCTCGGCGAGAGCTTCGCCGCGGCGGTGCGGCTGATCCTGGCCGCGCCGGGGCGGGTGATCGTCTCGGGCATGGGCAAGTCGGGCCATATCGGGCGCAAGATCGCGGCGACGCTGGCCTCGACCGGCACGCCGGCGCATTTCGTGCATCCCGCCGAGGCGAGCCACGGCGATCTCGGCATGCTGGGGGCCGGCGACGTGGCGTTGGTGCTGTCGAATTCCGGCGAAACGCCGGAGCTGGCCGATATCATCGCCTACACCCGGCGGTTCGGCATCGCGCTGATCGCGGTGGCGAGCCGGGAGCGTTCGACCCTGATGCGGCAGGCCGATGTGGGCATCCTGCTGCCGCCGGCGCCCGAGGCCTGCGGCAAGGGGATCGTGCCGACCACCTCGACCACCATGACGCTGGCGCTGGGCGACGCGCTGGCGGTGGCGCTGATGGAGCATCGCAAGTTCACGCCCGAGCATTTCCGCACCTTCCACCCCGGCGGCAAGCTTGGCGCCCGGTTGGCCAAGGTCGCCGATCTGATGCACAGCGGCCCGGCGCTGCCGCTGGTGGCGGAAGGCACGCCGATGGATCAGACCCTGCTGGTGATGAGCCAGAAAAGCTTCGGCGTGGTGGGCGTGACCGATGCGGCCGGCGGGCTGGTCGGCATCATCACCGACGGCGACCTGCGCCGGCACATGGCCGGGCTGCTCGACGTCACCGCCGCCGAGGTGATGACCCGCGCGCCGCGCACCATCGCGCCCGCGGCGCTGGCCGAGACGGCGGTG
>JAKAJW010000207.1 GCA_021813645.1 Pseudomonadota bacterium
AAGCTCTTCGCCGTGCTGGCGCGGCTGAAATGGCTGCGCGGCACGCCGATCGACCCCTTCGGCCGCTCGGCGGCGCGGCGGGCGGAGCGGGCGGCGATCAAGGCCTATGAGGCGGAGTTGGCGGAGATCCTGGCGCAGGTGACCCCGGAGACGCTGGAGATCGCCGTGCAACTGGCCGAGCTGCCGCTGCAGCTGCGCGGTTTCGGCCCGGTGAAGGAGGCCAACGCCCAGAAAGTCGCCAAGCGCCGCGAACAGCTGCGCGCCCGTTTCGCCACTGGCGGCACGGCGGTGAAACAGGCGGCGGAATAGCGCCCGGGGATATGCAAAGCCTTCATAGGTGCTGGCGAGACTCGGACAACCGCGCTATCGGGGCGCGGTGCACGGGGATCGGGCGATGAAGGACAATCGCGTCACGCGGGAGATCAGCTATTCCTATTCCGCCCGCTCGCGCTCTGGCCGGGCGGTGATCCGGGCCATCGAGAATTCGACCGGGCGGCTTGGCCTGATCCGGATGGCGGACGGCTACCAGCACGAGGTGGCGGGCGGGCGCAGCTTCTGGGAGGTGATCGCCGCCCGCTACGGGCTGAGCTTGGAGCTGGCCGGCGGCTCGCTGTCGCACATCCCGGCGAACGGGCCGCTGGTGATGATCGCCAACCACCCCTACGGCATCCTCGACGGGCTGATGATGGGGCTGCTGCTCGACCGGGTGCGCGGCAGCTTCCGCATCCTGGCCCATAACGTGTTCCGCCGGGCGCGCGAGCTTGACGAGGTGATCCTGCCGATCTCCTTCGACGAGACCAAGGAGGCGGTGAAGCTGAATCTGGAGACCCGGTCGGCGGCGCTGAAGTATCTCGCGGAGGGCGGCGCCATCGGGGTGTTTCCGGGCGGCACCGTCTCGACCGCGGCGCGGCCCTTCGGCCAGCCGATGGATCCGGGCTGGCGCAATTTCACCGCCAAGATGATCGCCAAGTCCAACGCGACCGTGGTGCCGGTGTTCTTCGAGGGGCACAATTCGCGGCTGTTCCAACTGGTGAGCCATCTGCACCCGACGCTGCGGGTGGCGCTGCTCATCAAGGAGTTCCGCCGCCGGATCGGCGGGCCGGTGCGGATCGTGGTGGGCGAGCCGATCGCCGCGACCCAACTCGATGGTTTGAAGGCCGATCCGAAGAAGATGATGGATTTCCTCCGCCGCGCGACCTACCAACTGTCGCCAGAGCCGGTGAAGAGCTTCGACTACGGCTACGAGTTCGAGGAAAAATACAAGGACTGACCCACGGGGGGCCACCGGCGGGCGGCGAGGAGGCGGGCGATGGCGGTCGGGATTTTCGATAGCGGGCTGGGCGGGCTGACCGTGCTGGACGCGGTGGCCAAGCGGCTGCCCGAGGTGCCCTTCGTCTATTTCGCCGACAGCGCCAACGCGCCCTACGGCGTTCGGACGCCCGACGACATCTACCGGCTGACCTGCGCGGCGGTGGAGCGGATCTGGGCGGAGGGCTGCGATCTGGTGATCCTGGCCTGCAACACCGCCTCGGCCGCCGCGTTGAAGCGGATGCAGGAGACCTGGGTGCCGGCCGACAAGCGCGTGCTCGGGGTCTTCGTCCCGCTGATCGAGGCGCTGACGGAACGCAACTGGGGCGATAACTCGCCGCCGCGCGAGGTGGCGGTAAAACATGTGGCGCTGTTCGCGACGCCGGCCACGGTGGCCAGCCGCGCCTTCCAGCGCGAGCTGGCGTTTCGCGCCATCGGCGTCGATGTCGAGGCGCAGCCCTGCGGCGGCGTGGTGGACGCGATCGAGCAGGGCGACGAGATCCTGGCCGAGGCGCTGGTGCGCTCGCATGTCGAGGCGTTGAAGCGGCGGATGCCGCATCCTGAGGCGGCGATCCTCGGCTGCACCCATTACCCGTTGATGCAGAACACCTTTCAGGCGGCGCTCGGGCAGCAGGTGCAGCTTTATTCCCAGGCGGCGCTGGTGGCCGAGAGCCTGGCCGACTACCTCGACCGGCGGCCGGAGTTCCTGGGAACCGGCACGGTGTCGAAGTTCCTGACCACCGGCGACCCGGCCTATGTCTCGGACAAGGCGGTGCAATTCCTGCGCCGACAGATCCGCTTCGAGGCGGCCTGACCGCGGGGCGCGACGTGCCGCGCCGGTCGTCGCCAGGGCGGCGCGGCTGCTGCCTTTTGGCGCAGTCCCCTCGACAGAGCGGCCGGCGCGGTCCACTCTTTTAGGGACGATTCCGCGTCAGAGGTAGCGCCGGGACCGGGCCAGAGACGAAGCAAGCGCCGGAGGCGTCGAGGCGAGATGAAGGGTCTGAAGAAAAAGCGGCGGGTGCAGATCATCCTGGTGGCGGCGGTGGCGCTGACCGCCTCGACGGCGATGATCGGCTACGCGATGCGCGACGGGATCAACTATTTCCGGACGCCGGCCCAGGTTCTGGCCGAGCAAATCCCGCCGGCCGAGGTGTTCCGCGTCGGTGGGCTGGTGAAGGCCGGCTCGATCAAGCCGACAACGGGGGTGGATTTCACCTTCGTCGTCACCGACGGCAAGGCCGATGTGCCGGTCGAATATGTCGGCGCGGCGCAGAAGCCCGACCTGTTCGAAGAGGGCAAGGGCACGATCGCCACCGGCACCTGGAATGGCAAGGTGTTCAAGGCGACGCAGATCCTGGCCAAGCACGACGCCAACTACATGCCGCGCGAGGTGATCGACGCGCTTAAGAAGGACGGCGTCTACGTCGACCCGAACGCCAAGGGCGGGTCGAGCTGACCGACGCGGGCCAGGGGCGCGCGCTGCGCCAAGGCATGGTGAACGAAAGTTTCGCAGGCTGATCCGCG
>JAKAJW010000054.1 GCA_021813645.1 Pseudomonadota bacterium
CGCCTGTTGCCCGAGGCTGGTCCCCGCCCGATGGCGGGGCGATTACTTCACCGCCCCGAGCGCCATGCCGCGGATGAGATATCGCTGCAGCCACGAGAACACGATGGCGACCGGAACCGTGGCCAACACGGTTGCCGCCATCACATGGTGCCACTCGATCTGGTAGCGGCCGGCGACCTGCGAGAAGATCTGCACCGGCAGCGTGAAGTCGTCGTTGGACCGGATCATCGTCAGCGCCAGAACGAACTCGTTCCAGCTGTTGATGAAGGTGAAGATCGCCGTCACCACCATCGCCGGCACCGCCAGCGGCAGGAAGATGCGGACGACCGCATACCAGTGGCTGGCGCCGTCGATCCAGGCGGCCTCCTCGAGATCGCGCGGAATGGTGTTGAAGTAGCTTTGCAGCATCCAGATGGTGAACGCCAGGTTGAAGGCGCCATAGGTGATGACCAGCGAGTTGAGGTTGTTGACCAGCCCGAAGCTCACCATCAGCCGGAACAGGCCGAGCACGAGGACGATCGGCGACATCATCTGCGTCATCAGCAGGAAGTTGCGATAGAGCCCCTTGCCCGCAAAGCGGCGCCGGGAAAGCGCATAGGCCGCCGGAATGCTGAAGAGCAGCGCCAGCAGAGTTGCGGCGACGCTGACATAGAGGCTGTTGAGCAGCGCCCCGCCGAAATTGGTCTTCGCCCACATCTCGACGAAGTTGTCCCAGCGGAACTGGCTGAAGGTCCATCGCGGCGGATAGACGAAAAGCTCGTCGCGCGGCCGCACCGCCGTGACGAACATCACCGCGAACGGGAACAGGATGACCACCGCCAGGGGCGACAGCAGCAGCCAATAGACGATGCTCTTGCGCAGCTTGGTTGTCACGACGAGGGCGCCTCCGACCCGCTCGCGTCATCCTCTTTCCGCATCACCAGGACGACATAGATGATGGTGAAGACGAGCAGCACCCCGAACATGATCAGCGAAATCGCCGACGCCTTGCCGAGCTGGCCGAAGCGGAAGGCGAGCTTGTAGAGATAGGTGACCAGGATGTCGGTGCCGTTGGCGGGACCGCCCTCGGTCATCACCCAGATGATGGGCAGCGAATTGAAGACGTAGATGACGTTGAGCACGATGGCGATGTTGATGAAGGGGCGCATCAGCGGCAGCGTCAGATGGCGGAACTGGGCCCAGCGGCCCGCGCCATCGACCATGGCGGCCTCGTAGGCGTCCATCGGCAGCGCCGAAAGTCCGCCCAGGAAAATCGTTGTGGTGAAGGGGATCGACACCAGGATGCCGATCAGAATCTCGGCGGTGAAAGCGGAAGGCGCCGAGGCCAGCCATTCGATCGGCTCGCCGATCAGGTGGAGGTCCATGAGCGTGGCGTTGAGCAGACCCGCGCGCCCGTTGAGCGCCCATCGCCAGACGACGGCGGTCATGGTGAGCGAGATCGCCCAGGGCAGCATGATGATCACCCGGGCCAGTCCGCGACCATAGAAGTCGTCGTTGAGGACAAGGGCGATCGGCAGGGAGATGGCCAGCGTGCCGCCGACCACGGCGATGGTCCAGATGGCGGTGCGCAGGAGCGATCCATAGAACAGCGGATCGCTGAAGACATCGGCGAAATTGGCCCAGCCGTTGAAACCGCGCAGCTGGCCGAAGCGGCTGACCTCCTGCATGGAGGTCCAGGCCAGGTCGATGATCGGATAGCCGATGATGAGGGTCGCCAGAAGCAGGCTCGGCAGGATCATGAACAGGGGCGCCGAGCGCCGGGCGAACTTCATTCTGCTTCCCGGAGTGAACCGGGCCAGACCCCCGGCGAGCTGGATGGGGGCAGCCGGTGGCTGCCCCCCGAGTAGCGGATCGTCCACGGAGCTAGAGGCCACGGATCTTGTTGACCTGGGCGGCCGCGTCCTTGAGCGCCTGCGCCGGCTCGGCCTGCCCCAGATAGATCTGCTGGAGCGTGCGGACGGTCGTGTCGGCGATCTCCTCCCAGTTCGCGATGGTCGGCGCGAACTTGGCATAGGGCAGGCCCGCGGCGAACCCGGCGATGTCGGGATCGGTCTTGTAGTAGTCCTCGGCGGCGACGTTCTTGGTCACCGGCAGGAAGCCTTCGCCATGGTCGAACTTGGTGCGCCATTCGTCCTTGTAGGCGAACTCGATGAACTTCCAGGCCGCATCCTTCACCTTGGAGCTGGAGAACAGCATCAGGGTGTCGGTGACGCCATAGGTCGCCTTCGCCTTGCCCTCGGGGAACGGCATGATCTTGTAGTGCAGGTTGGGCGCCTCGGCCTTGATCTGCGGGATCAGCATCGGGAAGGTGAAGATCATCCCGACCTTGCCCTGCTTGAACAGGTTGAAGACGTCCTCGCGGTTGTAGTTGGTCGGGGAAGGCTGGGTCAGGCCCTCGTCGATCATCTTCTTGTAGAGCTGGACCGCGGCAAGCGCCTCCGGCGTGTCGAGACCACTCTTGCCGTCGGCCTTGAGAATGTCGCCGCCGTGCGTCCAGAGCGAATAATAGTAGTAGGCGTCGGTCTCGATTTCCTTGCCCTGCAAGCCGAAGGCAAAGGTATCGGGGACCGCCTTCAGCTTCTGGGCGGCAGCATAGAATTCATCCCAGTTCGCGGGAGGCGTGGCGCCGGCCTTGTCGAACAGGTCCATATTGACCATCATGGCGCGCGCCGAGGCGGCAACGGGCAGGCCCATCGTCTTGCCGTCGATGACCGAGGGCGCCATGAACGTGTCGATGAACGTCGACTTGAACTGGGGCGTCAGGTAGGAATCGACGGGTTCGGCAATGCCCTGGGCTGCAAAGTCGAGCAGCCAGCGGGTGCCGATGATC
>JAKAJW010000038.1 GCA_021813645.1 Pseudomonadota bacterium
AAAGGTCGCGTTTCCATCCCCAGCGGCTTTCGCAAAGTCATCGACATCGCCGACGCCGCCCGCGTGCCGGGCCAGCGACCGACCTTCTACATCGCCTATGGCAATACCGAACGGCCCTGCCTGGAAGGCTACACCACTGCCGGGCTGGAAGATTTGCACGCCAAGATCGACGCGCTCGAGGAAGGCTCCGAGGGGCGCGAACTGGCGGAATATCTCTACTACACCTGCGTGCGCGACTTTCAGCCCGACGAAGAGGGCCGGATCGTGCTGCCGCAGGATCTGCGCGAGCAGCTCGGCCTGACCGGCTCGGCGATCTTCGTCGGCTTCGGAGACCGCTTCGAGATCTGGGACGCCGCCGCCTACCGCTCGGTCGAAATGGCCCGTTCGGCGGAACTCCTCAAGGCGAAGGGCAAGGGCTACCGGCCGCAGTCGTTGTTCAAGAAGTCTCCGGAGCAGGGCTGATGGCGGCCGCGGCGCATCGCATCGCCCCGCAGTCGCCCCACGTTCCGGTCCTGCTCGCCGCGCTGCTGGAACGGGTGGCGCCGGTCACCGGCACTTGGGTCGACGGCACCTTCGGCGCCGGCGGCTACGCCCGCGGCCTGCTGGCGGCCGGTGCCGAGCGTGTGATCGGGATTGATCGCGATCCGCTGGCGCTGGAGCTTGCCGCCGAATGGGCCGGGGCCTATGGAGCGCGGCTGACGCTGAAGGCGGGGCGGTTCTCGGCGCTCGACGAGCTGGCGGAAGGCCCGGTGGAGGGCGTGGTGCTGGATCTCGGCGTCTCTTCCATGCAGCTCGACCGGCCGGAACGCGGCTTCTCCTTCCTGCGCGACGGCCCGCTCGACATGCGGATGAGCCAAGAGGGCCCCTCGGCCGCCGATCTGGTGAACGGCGCGCCGGAGGCGGTGCTGGCCGACATCCTCTACCATTACGGCGAAGAGCGCGCCTCGCGCCGCATCGCCCGCGCCATCGGCCAGGCCCGCAAGGTCGCGCCGATCGTCACCACGCGCCAATTGGCCGAGATCATCGAGGGCTGCCTGCCGCGCCCCAAGCCGGGGCAGAGCCATCCCGCGACCCGCAGCTTCCAGGCGCTGCGCATCGCTGTGAACGCCGAGTTCGAGGAACTGGTCGAGGGGCTCGAGGCGGCCGAGCGGGCGCTGAAGCCCGGCGGCAAGCTGGCCGTGGTCACCTTCCACTCGCTGGAGGATCGCGTCGTCAAACGCTTCCTGCAGCTGCGCTCCGGCCAGGCCGGCCATGCCAACCGCTACGCTCCCGAGGCGCCGACTGCGGCAGCGCCGTTCCAATTGCTGACCCGCCACCCGGTGGCGCCGAGCGAGGAGGAGATCGCCGCCAACCCGCGCGCCCGGTCGGCGCTCTTGCGCGCCGCGATCCGCACCGAGGCGCCGGCCGGCCCGGTCGACCGCAGCGCCATCGGCCTGCCGCCGCTCGATCTGAAAGGACGCACCTGACCCATGCGCCCGCTGCTCTACGTGCTTTCCGCCATGGTGGTGATCGGCCTCGCCTTCTGGGCCTACCGGCAGAACTACGCGACCCAGCAGGCGATCAAGCAGGTCGCCCGACTGCAGAACGAAATCGGCACCCTGCGCGACGATCTGGCGATGCAGCAGGCGGAATGGGCCTATGAGAACCGGCCCTCGCGGCTGCGCGAACTGGTCATGCTGAACTTCGACCGGCTGCCGCTGATGCCGATGACGCCGGAACAATTCGGCGCGATCGGTCAGGTGGCCATGCCCTCGGCGGCGCCGGCCGACGGACCGGGCGCCGACACGCCGACCGCCATGCGCCCGCTCAAGCCCTCGGTCGCCCCGCCCGCGGCGCCCAAGTCCGGGGCCATCGCCGACAGCGCCACCGCGTCCCTGTCAGGGCCGGGCAAGATCACCCATCCGGTGGATACCTCCGCCTCCACCAAGCGCCAGACGCCATGATCCGCACGCCGCTCCGCCCGCTCGCCCGCATCCTATCGGCCCGCGCTGCCGGCGAGAACCCCGATGTCATCGAGCGCGAGAACATCCGCCTGCGCCACGAGGCGATGCGCGACCGCTCGCGCGAGCAGGCCGAGGGCCGGCTCCTGGTGATCGGCCTGTTCTTCATCGCCGCCTTCTCGGCGGTGGGCATCCGCACCGGCATGATCTCGGTCTCGACCCCGTCGGAGCCGACCGTCACCACCTCGGGCGGCCCGGCGATCACCGGCGACCGCGCCGAGATCGTCGACCGCAACGGCCGGATCCTGGCGATGAACCTCGCCACCTATTCGCTCTATGCCCAGCCGCAGGACATGATCGACCCGATCCATGTCGCCAAGTCCCTGGTGAAGATCTTCCCCGATCTCGACGAACAGCGGCTGATCAAGGATTTCACCGGCCAGCGCACCTTCGTCTGGATCCGCCGCACGCTCTCGCCCGAGGAGATGCAGGAGGTCCACGACATCGGCGACCCGGGCCTGCTGTTCGGCCCGCGCGAGATGCGGCTCTACCCGAACGGCCGGCTGGCCGCGCATATCCTGGGCGGCACCACCTTCGGCCGCGAAGGCGTCGATTCCGCCGAGATCGTCGGCGTGGCGGGAATCGAGAAGGACTACGATTCCTGGCTGCGCGATCCGGCCAATGCCGGCAAGCCCCTTCAGCTCACCATCGATCTGCGGGTCCAGGCGATGATGCGCGAAGTGCTCGACGCCGGCATGAAGCTGATGAACGCCAAGGGCGCGGCCGGCATCCTTATGGACGCGAAGACCGGCGAGATCGTCGCCATGACCTCGCTGCCGGATTTCGACCCGAACAACCGGCCGGTGCCCAATCCGAAGATCAAGCCGGG
>JAKAJW010000397.1 GCA_021813645.1 Pseudomonadota bacterium
GTCTTCGGCCCGCGCCGCGACCGCATGGCCGCCCAGGCCGAACGCTGGGGCCGGCACCGGCTGGAACAGGCGCTCGCGCTCCTGCTCGACACCGACCTCAACCTGCGCTCCAGCCTGCCCGTGCCGCAGATGGCGCTGATGGAGCGCGCCCTGATCCGCCTCGCCACGCTCGCCCGGAGATAACCCATGTCGCACACCGGCTATACCGTCGTCGGCACCCGCCAGAGCCGCGCCTTCCGCGTGCTGTGGATGCTGGAAGAGCTCGGCCAGCCTTTCGAGCACATCAACGCCGGCCCGCAGTCCGACAGCGTGATCTCGTTCAATCCGGCCGGCAAGGTGCCGGTGCTGATCGACAACGGCACGCCGGTGACCGATTCGACCGCGATCCTGACCTATCTGGCCGACAAGCACGGCGCCTTCACCCATCCCGCCGGCACGCTGGAACGCGCCCGCCAGGACAGCCTGACCCAGTTCCTGCTCGACGAATTTGACGCCGCGCTCTGGATGGCGGCCCGCCACAGCTTCGTGCTGCCGGAAGAGCTGCGGCTGACGGCGATCAAGGATTCGCTGAAATGGGAATTCGAGCGCAGCCAGAAGACGCTGATCGACCGCTTTTCCGAGGGCCCCTTCCTGATGGGCGAGGTGATGACCGTGCCCGACATCATCCTGACCCATTGCGGCAACTGGGCGCTGGCGGCGAAGTTCCCGATCACCCAGGCGCGGCTGTCGGACTATCTGACGATGATGCGCGACCGCCCGGCCTTCAAGCGCGCGATGACACGCTAGGCGGAAGCACGGCCCGGGGCCCTGCCCCGGGCCCCAGGCGATCTGCCGGTCGAAGATGCGGCGCGGCCCGGCTCAGAGCCGGAACAGCCCCAGCGCCTCGACCAATTCGCGCTTGGTCGCCTCGGTGCGTGCCTGCGCCCGCTCGGTGCCCGCGCGCACCACGGCCAGCACATGGTCGGGCGCCGCGGCGAGCGCGCGCCGCCGCGCCCGGATCGGCGCCAGCAAGTCCTGCAGCACCGCCTCGAGCTGCCGCTTCACCGCCGCATCGCCGAGACCGCCGGCGGCATAGCGCGCCTTCAGTTCCGCCACCGCGGCACGGTCCGGGTCGAAGGCGTCGAGATAGGTGAAGACCACATTGCCCTCGACCCGCCCCGGATCCGTCGCCCGCAGATGGCCGGGATCGGTGTACATCGCCCGCACCGCCGCCGCGATCGCCTCCGCCGAGGCCGAAAGCGTGATCGCATTGCCGCCCGACTTGCTCATCTTCGCCCGCCCGTCGATGCCGGGCAGCCGGCCGACCTCCGAGACCACCGCCGCGGCCTCCGGCAGCACCGCGCGCCCGGCGGCGGCATTGATCCGGCGGACGATCTCGTTGGTCTGCTCGATCATCGGCAGCTGGTCGGCGCCGACAGGCACCGCCACCGCCTTGAAGGCGGTGATATCGGCCGCTTGCGCCGCTGGATAGCACAGAAACCCGGCCAGGATGTCCCGACCGAATCCGCGCAGCCGGATCTCCTCCTTCACCGTCGGATTGCGCTCCAGCCGGGCTACGCTGACGAAGTTGAGGTAGAGCACGGTCAGTTCGGCCAGCGCCGGCAGATGCGACTGCAGGCAGATCGTGGTCTTGGCCGGATCGATGCCGACGGCGAGGTAGTCGGTCGCCACCTCGATCACCGCGCGGCGGACCTTGCCGATGTCCTGGGCATTGTCGGTCAGCGCCTGGCTGTCGGCGAGCAGCAGATATTGGTCATGGCTGTCCTGCCGGGCGAGCCGCGCCTGCAGCGAGCCGGCGTAGTGGCCGAGGTGCAGCGGCCCGGTGGTGCGGTCGCCGGTGAGGATGACGGGTCTGGCGGTCATTCGAAGCTCCGTGGGTTGGGAACGGACGGCCGCAACGGAACGGAGAAACGCAAAGGCCGCCCGATGCGGCGGCCCTCTGGATGGAAATGCAGCGGCCGCCCCTCAGAGAGGGCGCCACCAGCGGCAGACAAGGCGGATCGGCTGCGGTTCCATGCCGCCGGGCTAGCCGAAGCGGCGGCGCGCGTCAATCGTCCGGCGGGCACGCGGCCCACCGTCGGCCCCACTATCGGCCCCGATGTCGGTCCAACGTCGGTGTCAAATCGGTGCGAAATCGGTGCGGAATCGGTATCAGATTCTTGCTGTCTTTTCTGGCGTTTGGGCGCGTCCCGCCGGATCGCGAAGGCCCGGCCGGGGCGCCGCGTTAACGCCCTGCTAACCCGGCGGCGGCGCGGCCGGCCCAGCGCCCGGTGGCCAGGCAGGCGGTCAGCAGATAGCCCCCGGTCGGCGCCTCCCAGTCGAGCATCTCGCCCGCCGCGAAGACCCCCGGCAGGGCCTTCAGCTCCAATCCCTCGGTCAGCGCCGCCCGCCGGATCCCGCCGGCGGTCGAGATCGCCTCGTCCAGCGGCCGCGGCGGCCCGAGCGGCACGGGCAAGGCCTTGATCCGCCGCGCCAATTCCGATGGATCGCCGGGCAGCGGCCGGCCGAACTCCTGCAGCAGCGCCACCTGCACCGGCCCAAGCCCGAGCTTGCGCAGCCGGTTCGCCAGGCTGTCGCTGCGCCGCCCGAGCCGGGCCGCCAGCGCCGCCGCCGGCCGGTCCGGCGCGAGGTCGAGCGTCAGCCGCGCCCCCGCCCGCAGCGCCGGCCCCAGCGGATAGAGCCCGCCGCCTTCCAACCCATTGGCCGACAGGACGATTTCGCCCCGGCTCTGAAGCCCGCCGGCGTCCAGCCGGATGCCTTTCACCGGCTGGCCGAAATGGCGCCGCATGGGCTCCGACCAGGCGATCCGGAATC
>JAKAJW010000290.1 GCA_021813645.1 Pseudomonadota bacterium
CCCGGCTATGACCCCGCCTCGGTCACCGGTCAGATTGCCTCCGGCGCGACACTGATCGTCTTCACCACCGGCCGCGGTTCGGTCTCGGGCTACAAGCCCAGCCCCTGCATCAAGCTCGCCACCAACACCGAGATGTATGACCGCATGGCCGACGACATGGACCTGAACTGCGGCGATATCGTTTCCGAAGGTGTCAGCGTCGAGGAGAAGGGCCGCCAGATCTTCGAAATGATGATCGCCACCGCCTCGGGCAGCCGGACCAAAAGCGAAGAGCTCGGCTTCGGCGGCGCCGAATTCGTGCCCTGGCAAATTGGCGCGGTGATGTAAGAAAGGCTCGTACCCAGATGAAACTGCAAGGAAGAACGGCCTTCTGCACGGCCTCCGGCGCGGGCATCGGCCTGGCCACCGCCCGCGCCTTCGCCGCCGAGGGCGCCCGCGTCATCGCCACCGACATCGATGCCGCAGCGCTCGCGCCGCTCGCCGCCGATGGGATCGAGACCCACCGGCTCGACGTCACCGACCCGGCCGCCGTCGCCGCGCTCGCCGCCCAGGTCGGCGCGGTGGACGTGCTGTTCAACTGCGCGGGCTTCGTCCATCACGGCACCATCCTGGACTGCGACACGGCCGCTTTCGACTTCAGCTTCAACCTGAACGTCCGCGGCCAATACCTTGTCACGCAAGCCTTCCTTCCGGCGATGCTCGACATGGGCCGGGGCGCGATCGTCAATATGGCCTCGGCCGCGTCCTCGATCATCGCCGCGCCCAACCGCTTCGTCTACGGCGCCACCAAGGCCGCGGTGATCGGCATGACCAAGTCGATCGCCGCCGATTTCGTCACCCGCGGCATCCGCTGCAACGCGATCTGCCCGGCCACCGTCGAAAGCCCCTCGCTCGAGGCGCGGATGAAGGCCCAGGGCGACTACGAGACCGCCCGCGCCGCCTTCATCGCCCGCCAGCCGATGGGCCGCATCGGCCGGCCCGAGGAGATCGCCGCCCTCGCCGTCTTCCTGGCCTCCGATGACGCAAGTTTCATCACCGGCCAGGCAATTGCCATCGACGGCGGCTGGACCAACGTATAAGGGGGCGAAGAGCGGGCCAGGGCGGCCCGTTCGAGGTCTCTACGAGGGAGTTCGCCATGAAATACGCTTGGTTCCTTGTTCCCGCCCTGCTGGCCGGCTGCGGCACCCCGACGCCGCTGTGGACAGCGCAATATTCCAACACGACCACGACGCGCGTCTATGCCGACGTGCCGCCGGCCAAGCTGCTCGCCGCCGCCGAGCAGGTGGTCAGCCTCACCGCGCCGCCGCGCGACGTCGAGATCCGCGCCACCCCGACCGGCGCGGTGGCCGACCGCTACTATGTCGGCATGATCGGCATAAACTCGATCACCGCCGACTACACCTTCAACCTGACGGTGGCGCCGGCCGGCAGCGGCAGCACGCTCAAGCTCGACATTGAACAGCACATCGACGGCTACACCCCCGGCAACGACGCGATGCAGCCGCTGCCGGGTCCGGCGCAAATCCAGGTCGCCGATCCCTACACGCTGTTCTTCGCCCGGGTCGACTACATCCTCGGCAAACGCAAGGACTGGGTGACCTGCGCCGCCGCGCCAACCACGCTGGGGCTGACCAACAGCAGAGCACTGAACCCGCTCTGCTTCGGCGCCAGCAGCGCCCCGCCGCCGAAAGCGACGGCCGCCCAGGGCTGAGCCCTCCGCGCCCCCTTCCCGGCGGCGCAGATTCCGGCTAGGAACACGCCGCCCGTTTGGTGGAGAGAGCCGTGTTCCCAGCCGTCCCGCGCCCGCAGCGACCGTTCTTCCGCGGCCTCGCCGCATCGCTCCTTGCCCTTGCCCTGCCCGCCCTCGCGGCGACCGGGGCCGGGGCCCAGACCGCCCCCGCCGCGTCGCCTTCCGCGGCGCCGGCGGCGGCCTTCGCTCCCAAGCTCGGCCCGGCGCTGCCGTTCTCCTTCGACACGCTGACCGCCGAAGCCAAGGCGCTGGCCGCCAAGCCCTATGTCGCGCCGCAGGTGAAGAGCCCCGCGCTCTACGACAAGATCGACTACGACGCCTACTGGCATATCCAGTTCAAGCCGGCCGAGACGGTCTATGCCGGCGCGACGCCGATCCAGTTCTTCCACGAGGGCACCTATTTCCGCTACCCGGTGACGATGCATGTCGTCGCCGACGGCGAGGCGCGCCAGGTGCTCTACAGCGCCGATTATTTCGACATGCCGAAGGACAGCCCGGCCCGCGCCATCGAGGGCCAGGCCGGCTTCGCCGGCTTCCGCATCATGCGGCCGGATCTGAAGACCGACTGGATCAGCTTCCTCGGCGCCGCCTATTTCCGCACCGACGGCGCAGACCGGCAATACGGGCTTTCGGCCCGCGCCATCGCGCTCAACACCGGCATGTCGGAGCCCGAGGAATTCCCCCGCTTCACCTCGTTCTGGATCGAGGGCGGCAAGGACGGCACCGTCACCATCTATGCGCTGATGGACGGGCCTTCGGTCACCGCCGCCTTCCGGATGACCGGGCGCGACGCCGACGGTCAGATCCTCGACACCTCGGCCCGGTTCTTCTTCCGCGGCGCTGTCGGCCGGCTTGGCATCGCGCCGCTCACCTCGATGTTCTGGTATTCCGAGGAAAACCGCCTGCAAGGCTTCGACTGGCGCCCCGAGGTGCATGACAGCGACGGCCTGGCCATGGTCACCGGCACCGGCGAGCGCATCTGGCGCCCGCTGAACGACCCCGAGCGGGTGGTGACCTCCTCCTTCTCGGACAACAATCCGCAGGGCTTCGGCCTAGAT
>JAKAJW010000267.1 GCA_021813645.1 Pseudomonadota bacterium
ACAACCTGATCGTGCGCCGCGCCAAGACCGCGCCCAATGCCGATGTGAAATCGGTCAACTACAAGGACGCGGGCTGAACCGCGGGCGGATCGGCGCGGCAGGCGCGCCCTGCCCCCCCCGTTTCCGGTCCCCGTTTCCGGTCCCCGTTCCCAGCCGCCCTGCCGCCGGTCCCCGGCGGCAGGCGCCGCGTGCCGGCGCGGCCGCGCACCCTC
Organism: Pseudomonadota bacterium; assembly: GCA_021813645.1. Taxonomy (GTDB): domain Bacteria; phylum Pseudomonadota; class Alphaproteobacteria; order Rhodobacterales; family Rhodobacteraceae; genus Solirhodobacter. The sequence continues at coordinate 213 of JAKAJW010000267.1, forward strand.
GCGCAGCCGTGACCGTTTGCGGCGGAAAGGCGCCGCGCGGCTGCGCGAGTCCTCTTTCCGTCCCTGACCGGCCCGCCTATAAGATGCCCCGGCTTCGCTCGCCAGAGTCGGGGCTGCCGGGGCAATGCACTTAGACAGGATCACCACAGCATGGCTGGACTCACGAGCCTCTTTTCGTCGGACATGGCGATCGACCTCGGCACCGCGAATACGCTCGTCTATGTGAAGGGCCGCGGCATCATCCTGAACGAGCCCTCGGTGGTGGCCTATCACGTGAAGGACGGCAAGAAGCAGGTTCTGGCGGTGGGCGAAGACGCCAAGCTGATGCTCGGCCGCACGCCCGGCTCGATCGAGGCGATCCGGCCGATGCGCGACGGGGTCATCGCCGACTTCGACGTGGCCGAGGAAATGATCAAGCATTTCATGCGCAAGGTGCATAAGCGCTCGACCTTCGCCAAACCCAAGGTGATCGTCTGCGTGCCCTATGGCGCGACCCCGGTGGAGAAGCGGGCGATCCGCCAGTCGGTGCTGTCGGCCGGCGCCCGCCGCGCCGGGCTGATCGCCGAACCGATCGCCGCGGCGATCGGCGCCGGCATGCCGATCACCGATCCCACCGGCTCGATGATCGTCGACATCGGCGGCGGCACCACCGAGGTGGCGGTGCTCTCGCTCGGCGACATCGTCTATGCCCGCTCGGTCCGCGTCGGCGGCGACCGGATGGACGAGGCGATCATCAGCTACCTGCGCCGCCAGCATAACCTTCTGGTCGGCGAATCGACCGCCGAGCGGATCAAGACCTCGATCGGCACCGCCCGGATGCCCGACGACGGCCGCGGCCTGTCGATGCAGATCCGCGGCCGCGACCTGTTGAACGGCGTGCCGAAGGAAAGCGAGATCAACCAGGCCCAGGTGGCCGAGGCGCTTTCGGAGCCGGTGCAGCAGATCTGCGAGGCGGTGATGGTGGCGCTGGAAGCCACCCCGCCCGATCTGGCCGCCGATATCGTCGACCGCGGCGTGATGCTGACCGGCGGCGGCGCGCTCTTGGGCGATCTCGACCTGGCGCTGCGCGAGCAGACCGGACTGTCGATCTCGGTGGCCAACGAGTCGCTGAATTGTGTTGCGCTCGGCACCGGCAAGGCGCTGGAATACGAAAAACAGCTTCGGCATGTAATCGACTACGACAGCTGAGAGCCGGCCGGCGCCGGGCATCAGCGCCAGGGGCTGGAGTGCCATGGCAAGAGACAGAAACGGGCAGGACGATTTCGTCAAACCCCTGCGGCGGCTGCTGGTGGGCATCACCGCCTTTTTCTTGATCGTGCTGTTCTTGGTCTGGCGGATCGACAGCCCGCGGGTGGAACGGTTCCGCGCGGCGCTGATCGACCGCTTCGTGCCGAGTTTTTCCTGGCTGATGCTGCCGGTGACCAAGCTGACCGTGATGGCCGAGGGCTTCCAGTCCTATGCGCGCATCTACGAACAGAACCAGGAGCTGCGCCGCGAGCTGCAGCAGATGAAGGCCTGGAAGGAGGCCGCGCTGCAGCTGGAGCAGAAGAACGCCAAGCTGCTCGACCTGAACCAGGTGCGGCTCGACCCGGCGCTGACCCATATCACCGGCGTGGTGCTGGCCGATTCCGGCTCGCCGTTCCGCCAGTCGGTGCTGCTCAATGTCGGCCAGCGCGACGGTATCGTGGACGGCTGGGCGGTGATGGATGGGCTCGGCCTCGTCGGCCGGATCTCGGGCGTGGGCGAGTCGACCTCGCGGGTGGTGCTGCTGACCGACGCCAACAGCCGCATCCCGGTGACGATCCAGCCCTCCGGCCAGCATGCCATCCTGCAGGGCGACAACAGCGCCGTCCCGCCTCTGGAATTCGTCGAGAGCCCGGATCTGATCCGCCCCGGCGACCAGGTGGTGACTTCGGGCGATGGCGGGGTGTTCCCCTCGGGCCTGCTGGTGGGCCAGGTCGCCGAGGGGCCGGACCGCCGGCTGAAGGTGCGGCTGGCCGCCGATTACGAGCGGCTCGATTTCCTGCGCGTGCTGCGCTCGCATGCGGCCCCGCATATCTCCGATCCGGGCGGCCTGATCGCCCCGCCGGTGCCGCCGCTGCCGGCCTCGGGCACGCCCGCCGTGCAGGGCAACGGCAATGGCTAGGGGCGCGATCAACCCGGTCTGGGGCTTCCGCGCCCTGTACCTGGCCCTGGCCGTGCTGCTGGTGGTGCTGCGGATGATGCCGATCTCCACCCTGCCGCAGGCGCTGCCCGGGCCGGATCTGCTGCTGTGCATCACCTGCGCCTGGGTGCTGCGGCGGCCCGCCTACGTGCCGGTTCTGCTGATCGCCTTCGTCTTCCTGAGCGAGGATTTCCTGCTGCAGCGTCCGCCCGGGCTGTGGTCGGTGATCGTGCTGGCCGGCACCGAGTTCCTGCGCAACCGGGTGAGCCTGATGCGCGAGGTGGGCTTTGCCATGGAATGGGCGATGGTGACGGTGGTGATGGTCGCCATGGTCGCGCTCTACCGGCTGGTCTATGCCGCAGCCTTCCTCGACGAGCCGCCGCTGTCGCTGGTGGCGCTGCAGTTGCTCGGCTCGATCCTCTGCTATCCGG